>WGBT01000293.1 GCA_015494185.1 Hyphomicrobiales bacterium
GCCTTACGGCGCATTGCCAACCGTATTTTCCGGGATGCTCTTTTAGGTTTTACAAAGGCTTTCCAAGTCCTTGGCCCAACGATCCCATCTGCTTTCAGGCCATTATTTCTTTGAAAATATAAAAGAGCTTGATGAGTTATGGGCCCAAATTTTCCATCAATTTTTCCTTTGAAATATCCAAGACGTTTCAAACGCCGTTGGATCTCACGAACCCGCTCACCTTGGCTGCCCAGCCTGAGAGTTGACATTGTGACGCTTGTGGTTCGAGTATTCAATTCAGGAGACTTTGCCGCGAATGCCGGACTCAGGACAGCTGGGATGGCAATGACAGCCCCCAAAGCCAACACTGACACTGTGCACTTCGAGACAGCATTACATGTTGAAAACAAACTCGTCATTTTGCTTATTTCCCTTAAACTAACTGAACAACAACAAGCAAAAACAAGCTCCCCCCACAAAACAGAAAATTGCAGGGCACAAGCAAAAATTACGTTTTGTTTGTGGATTTCGAATTCTGCGACCGCTAAGGCCAACTTACATCTTATAAACTGTTAGCGGTATTTTCTTTCTCACTAACAGCCACATCAAGCCCTCCGCTATAAAAAGCTGAACAAGCTACTCTAGCAGATAACGCTCCAGATCATTTTTCGTAATTTATCTCGTTGACTTGTTGTCGATAACAGTCATGAAGTTTGTGGGAAGTTGTATAGACTAGTAGTTTAACGATGTCCACCACAAGCCGGGCATATGCGACAATACTGAACAGAAGACACAAGAAATATTATATAAAATAATATCTTAAATTATATGGATATCCGCCCAATACCGCCAACATATGCTATCGAGCGACATAAGTGATCATAAATTTCGGGACATTTCAGCTTGAATTTATGGTTTTCTTCACAGCTCCCTCCTTGGAACACTTCGTACCCGTCCCAAAAGTCTAGCTACAAATTCAGCTTTTCACACACTCATTCTTGCTCTTGCTATCACAATCTCATTGTCATCGCCGGAGCAAGCACACACCCCGACGCGTTTCCTGTCAACGAGCCTTCTCTTCTCCCAAAACTTCAAAGCCATTTCATCATGCAGACTTTAGACAAAAATCGTCGTCACCTGTGGATGGCCACGCCCATAGGAGGGCGCAATCTGGTAAATTTTCACCAAATAGGAGGCTTGCAGACCTCCCCAATCGGCGAGTTGATCCGCCGCTGAATAGGTCACGAACGGAACTGACGAAGACAAAACCCGTTTGACAATGGTCCCATCCATCACTTCGACTTCGTAAGCTTCGCTTTCTTCGCCAAGCGGCACTTCAGGGCTTTCCCAACTGTCACCGCCAATACGTGTCCGGCGGATCCAGGATAGGTTGACATCACCTGTCGCAGGATCGCGCGCCGCCTTGACATGAACTGGACTTAACGGCTTCAAGCCAAGGCCTGAACCTGTAAAAGTCCGGTCACGATAGGCAGGGTCATCAATCGGCAGATTGCCAGGCCCATATTTCCAGTTAAATGCAAGCCCCACTTCATCGATCGTCATATCAAGTTGCGTCACCGCCTGATCCAACAAGAGAAATCTTGCCCCAGCAGCTATGGGTGCCTGCATGAAACCTTCCGTCCCGCCCTGCCCCCGCAACAGATAGCTGAGCTCATAGCTATTGGGAGCAACCAGCTGTGCGTTCTGGAACTGAATGACCTCCCATTCGCCATTGCTATTTTCGATCGCAGCCACATTGGCGCCGCCAAGCATCGCCAGCCGCGTGACCGATGCCAAGCTTCCATTGCTAAGGCTCACAGTGAGACGATTGCCAAAATCAATCCGCCCCGTTGGCCCGGGCTGCAGATCCGTTGTGGTGACCCCCAAGGTCGCCTGGCCGGTCACCTCGGTATTCAATTCGAAACCAGTTGCTTCGGGAGAGCGGTAAAAGGCCACAGCTCCAGGCCAAGGCGACTGGAATGCGGCGACATAGGCCGCATGTGGCGTTTCATCACCGCGCAACAGCGGCAAGTCCAAAAAATAGGCCAGCGCAGGCCCGAAAACAGAAGGAACGGGAGCCGTCCCATCGCGCAACGGCGTCTGCACAGCATCAAAGATAGAAGGCGCGATCGACAAGGCTTCAAGCGCGCGCGCCTCGCCATCGGTGATCTGCGTCACCCGCAACAAATGGCTGCGATTGGCTGTTGTAAGCTTGATCAAATCCCCCGGCTCAACACCCAGCTTGCTTGGTGGCAATGCCAATTGCGCCTTGTCACGAGCGGCCCAAGCGTCCTGCAACCAGCTGTCGGCCATGGCCTGCGCCTGATCCTGCGCCATGACAATCGGCAAGCTGGCGGTGGCCACACGATGACTGCGGCCGACAAGACGGCGCGATTCAACCGCAGCCTGGCGATAATCGGCCGTGCCATCGATATAGCTGATTTTAGCCGATTGCGGCAGATCGGTTT
The DNA here is from genome assembly GCA_015494185.1 of Hyphomicrobiales bacterium. Taxonomy (GTDB): domain Bacteria; phylum Pseudomonadota; class Alphaproteobacteria; order Rhizobiales; family S144-35; genus S144-35. Next base: position 2,448 of record WGBT01000293.1, read on the forward strand.
CCTGCCCCCGTGTGAGCTGATAGCGAGGTTCATCCGCTTTGACTTCAACGAGCTCTTCCATGTCAACGGAAACCGCAACTCCGCCTCGCCCGCGGTGCAGAAATTGGATGCGGCCGCCGGTCTCGATACTATCGAAGAAAAACGCCAGCTCCAAAGGCTGCAAAGCCTCACGCACCGACATGATCCGGTCGATCACATAGCCATCCATATTGCCGGTTAAGCTATCGGCGGAAAATTTCGTAAATCCCGCATCCCCCATGATGCTGCTCACCACGGCCGATAGCGGCCCGCTTGCCGTGCGGCCTGTCAGCCAATGGCCATAACTCCAATTGCCGGCATCGGCCCAAGTCGTCTGGTCATTGGGAAAGGCCGGGAAAGGACGCGCATCCCACGTATAGGCAAAAATCCTGTCAAGATCGACCATGGGCGCGCCATAGACACTCGAAAGCGGGTTGCTGCCGGCTTGATAGGCGGGATGGGAGCGGTCGAAATGTTCATAGATCGCTTGTAAATAGCGCCGTTGCATCAGATCATCACGCACCCCACGCGAATAATAGGGAAAGCGCGACTCGGAGCTTTTGGCGTCATGAAAAACATTGGGCTGATTGGCTCCCTTGTCGACAGCCGGGCAGCCGGTTTCCGTGAACCAGAACGGTTTGGATTGCGGCACCCAGGATGTGGGAACCGACTCCTCAACGCCGCCGGGGCGGTTGAAATGCTGATTTTCCCACCAGGATTTGATGTCTTTGAACCGGAATACCCAAGGTTTGCCCAAACCATCCGTGATTGGGGTGCGCAATTGCGCATCACGATCGCTACGACTGGCATAATACCAGTCAAAACCCTCGCCGCCCGTGATATTGCCCTTCAGATAATCAAGGTCATAGGTCGACAGCGTTCCATTCAAACGGTCAAGATGGGTATCGCCATCACGCCAATCCGCCAAGGGCCAGTAAAGGTCGATACCAACCGCATCAATGTCTGGAGAAGACCACAACGGATCGAGATGAAAATAGACATCACCGCTGCCATCTTGGGGTTGGTGGCCGAAATATTCCGACCAGTCTGCCGCATAGGTCACCTTAGTCGATGCGCCAAGTATGGCCTTGACATCCGCGGCCAGGCTGATCAAAGCTGACACGAAGGGATAGCTGCTGGCGCTGTCGCGCACCCAGGTCAAGCCGCGCAGCTCGGTGCCGATGAGAAAACCATCAACGCCCCCAGCTGCTGCACACAAATGCGCGTAATGTAAGATCATCCGCCGATAAGACCACTCGGCTGGGCCATTATATATGACATTTTCCCCGTTGATCGTAAAATCGCTTCGCTGCGCCGCTCCCACAAAAGCGGCAATTTGCGTTGCCGCCGCAGCGGTCTGATCGGGGCTGCCAGAAACGCCAGGGGCGGGATCGATGGTAATCCGCCCCCGCCAGGGATAGACCGGCTGGCCCACGATCCCCGTATAGGGATCCGTCAAACTATTGCCGGCGGGAATATCCATCAAAATGAACGGATTGAACACGACCTTCAGGCCGCGGGCCTTCAGATCCTGAATGGCTGAAATCACAGAGCGGTCCGAGGGCGTTCCGCCAAAGGCCGGATTGCCGTCATGCAAGGAAACGGTATTGGCGGTGCTGCGCGACAAGCCGGCCACCGCCCAACTATCGGGAGCGGTCTGTTTATTACTGATCTCGACACGGGGTTCAATCCGGCACTGATTGGCCCGCAAGTCGGTGCCAAACCAGCTGACAATCAGTGAAACCGCACCACAATTGGGCAAAGCATCCTGCAACTGGTCAATGGCCAAATCCCAATCACTTTGCCCAGAAGAGTTGTGCACATTTTCCGAAATCGTGACCCCGCCCCCGCCATCTCTGGTGATCCGGTCTTTTTCATAAACAAATTCACCGGCTCCTGGGATCATGGTCACCGCCCGCACCGTGTTTTCAAATCCATCAACGGCACGGAAAATCTCAAAATTCAACTGCGGCAGCCGATTGCCAAAGCGCGCCAACGGCAAACGTTCAAAAACGACATAGGCCAGCCCGCGATAGGCCGGGGCCAATCCAGCTCCCTGCTTGGCTTCGATCAAGCTATCTGGCAA
>WGBT01000294.1 GCA_015494185.1 Hyphomicrobiales bacterium
ACGGTGCTCATACCGGCGGTGAGGGTAGCCACAAGGATGAATTTTTTTTTTTTTTTTTCCCTGTCTGTTACTTGGGCTCTTGATTGTCATCGGATAGGGGCTTGCCGCGCTGTCTCTTCACCATGCTGCCAAGTCCCCTTGTTTTTTTAGTCATTTTTTATAGTCACCGAGAAAACGTTAATTTTGCGGCAATGCGGGCAGGATTTGAAAAGCTTCACAAAATTTGAAAAGCTCCACAAAGTTGTGTGAGGTCGCTTGTATTATTGCAATGGTGACGGTGTTCAGTGCTCAAGGGATGGCTTGGAATTGTGCGATGATGTCTGCCAGGATTTGCCGTGCCGAGCCTTCAAAGTCAGCGCCTGCGCCATCTATGATGGAGACCGTGAGTTGCTTATTGGTTTGCGCGCTTGTTGACATCAGCTCCGCCATGGCAGGGCCATCTGGGGCTTGAGAACCGGTCACGGCAAGTACCGGGAGCAGGAGGGAGGGCAGTAGATTGAGAGTATTGAGCTTGGGATTGGGGGCGTAATAATTGGCATAGCTATGGGCTGTCACCCGGGCCTTGGGACAGCTTAAAAAGGCTGTGGGTTCAAGCAGCAGATCCCCTTCATCGGCGGCGATCATACGGTTGGCCTCGGCGAGTTTTGGGGCATCGGACGGCTGACGGTTCTGAAGGGGGGGCTGCCCGGGAAGCGGCGGAGCGGGGGCGGGCTGTTCAACAAGCGGTGCGATCAGAATAACGCCTTTGATGCTCTTGTCTTTTTTGCCTGTTTCGGCAAATTGGGCGACGACTTGGGCGACTTGGTTGGCGCCGCGCCCATGACCGGCCAGGAAAATTCGTCGCGCTCCCGCTTTCTGCAGCCATTTGCGCCAGAGCTTGATTTCTTCGATGGCGTCTTCATGGCGATGATCATGGACCAGTTCACAAGGATAGGGCCCACGCCGTTGATCGAGCCCATAACTTAGGTTGATTGCAAGACTATTGATGCCCCGCTCTGAAAGCAGCTGCTGCAGTTCGGCAATCAGACTGTCGCTGTAGTCGCGAAAAGTATCATGAACCAGAAGGATCACGCCATTTTTCCGCAACGATTTGCCTGGGGCAATCTGCAAATTGGCGAGCAGTTCAATGCCGGCAAATTCAACCCTGACCTCTTCTGCCATGGCCTTTGAGCGGGGAGCGCTGCTGATCATGAAGGCCGTGCCCACGATCAGCAATAGCAGGGATGGCAATCTGGTTTGCCAGGCGCGCAAAAAGATTTTCACAAAGACCCCCTAAAACCGGTGTTCCGAGATGTTGCCGTGAGCAGACTTTTTTCTAAAAAGCCAGCACACGGATTGCATTTTGTTCTTTGTGACAGAAGAGCGTGTCAAAATTCTGTTGCTTTCATGGTGTGTCAAGCGTTGCTCTTTTTGCGTTTTTTACGCCGCATCAACATATTGAGGAACTCAACAATAATTGAAAAGGCCATCGCCGTGTAAATATAGCCGCGATCAATATGAACGCCAAAACCATCGGCAATCAGCACGGTTCCGATCATAATCAGAAAGGCCAGGGCCAGCATTTTGATGGTGGGGTGCCGCTTGATGAAACCGGCAATGCCTTCGGCTGTGAAATACATCACAAAGATGGCGATCACCACGGCGGAAACCATCAGCCAGAGATGTTCGGCGGCAAGGCCAATGGCGGTAATGATGGAATCGATGGAAAACACCAAATCGATCAGGGCGATTTGGGCAATGGTGAACATCAGCCCGTGGCCCGCCCCAAGTTTCACACGGTTTGCTTCCTCATCTTCTTCGATGGACTTATGGATTTCCTGAGTGCCCTTGAAGATGAGAAACAAGCCGCCGCCAATCAAAATGATGTCGCGCCAGGAAAAGGCCAGTCCCATAATATGAAGGACAGGGTCTTTCATGGCGATGATAAGGGCGATGGAAAACAGTAGCACGATTCGGAAAATGAGCGCCAAGGCCAGTCCGATTTTGCGGGCCATGGACTGCTGATGTTCCGGCAGACGCTGCGTGATCAAGACGAGAAAGATGATGTTGTCGACGCCAAGAACGATCTCCAGCAAGGTCAGCGTGACAAAAAGCGCCATGAGATCAAGAATCTGTGGATTGGCCAGCCATTCGATCATGTGAAATTCCCCCTTTCCCTCATGGAGGGCCGCCCTATTTTCTTAAGTCTTTGGGCCATGGCCCATTGAAAGAACGCACCAAACTCAGCGCGATCATATAGCCAGCGGTTGCAATCAGTATCATTTGCGCCCAAAGGCCGGGCTTGAGATCGGCAAATATGGTGGCCGCGGCGGCGGTAAACCATAGCAGGGCCACGGCTATATTTACAACTCTTGGCTTTTGCGCGCGCATGGGATGCATCCAGCATAGCGGCAAAAAGGTCAGGACTGCAAACATGATGATCGATAGGGTTGCAATCATGGGTGGGGCAGCAAAGACCATGAGATAGAACACGACGATATTCCAAATGGCAGGAAAGCCGATGAAATAGCCATCAGAAGTTTTGCTTGCACGGTCGGCGAAATGGTAAAGCGCGCTCATCAAGATCAAGGCGGCGGCGGGAAGGCGGGCGAAATCGGGCAAAAGCGGCGCTTGGCTTAAGATCACGGCGGGAATGACGGCGTAATTGAAATAATCGACGATCAGGTCGAGGCGTTCGCCCGAGAAGCGGGGCAAAACCGTCTTGGTGTCAACCCAGCGGGCCAGCGGACCATCAATGCCATCGAGTATCAACGCCAGACCGAGCCAGGAAAATGTCAGCCCCCAATTGCCATCGAGCGCGGCGAAAAGGGCTTGAAAGCCGCAAAGAATGCCGGAAGCGGTCAGGAGATGAACCGCGAAGCTGAAAATTTTCGCTGATTTCGCACTCATTGGTGTTCTTTTGATGGGGTGCCCTTTTTAGCCCTTATTCAGCCGTCAAATATTTAGCTGCTAAAGATAAGCAGAAAATGGATGTCAACAAGCTATTCAAGAGGAGTTCAAATCGCCTGAAGCCTTACACTGTCAGCTTGCGTGTAGCGTTTCATGATCATACAATCAAAGACGGCTGGAACGAAGGGTGAAGGCCAGAACGCCAGAACGAAATGATGAAGATTGTGCAACATTTGCCACAGCGGCCGCCTTTACCGCTGCAATCACTAATAAGGGGGCTTGTCCCAATGAAGGGGCTTATTATGGCCCTTGCCGTCATTTTCATGGCGGGGATGGGAAGTGTTGGAAGCTTCGGCCCTCTTGGGGTGATGAGGGCGTCAGAGGCCCAGGCCCAGGCTCAGGCGCAAACCGGTGATGGCGACGGGGGCACTTTCTGGAACCGGCTCAACCGGCTGATGAGCGGTACTACGGATCGTGAAACAGACGGCCAAGCAGACCGACGAGCTCCATCGGCGGATCAATCCAATTCCCCAGTTTCTTCAGGCAAGGCAGCCCAACAGCCCGCAGATCCCAGGGCTGGCGACAAGGCGTTTGAACAATCCCGGCGTTTGCTGGCGGCTGTTCGGGAAATTCTCGATGAAGCGGCGGAAACCCGGGCCGGCAAACATCGCCTGCCCAGCAACAAGGATTATCTGTTCATTGCCCCGCCTTGGACCGAGA
>WGBT01000295.1 GCA_015494185.1 Hyphomicrobiales bacterium
ATAAGAGACAGCTTCAGCATCGATATAACGCTTTTTGTAAAACCGCTTGCCATTGCGTCCCAGAAGCGGGCCCATGCGGACATCATCCAGGCCCACAGGTACGCCATTACGATAGACCAATTCGCCCATCAGCCAAGCCCCGGTATCGGTCACCGCAACCAGTTTGCGTCCCTTTCGATCGATGAAATCGAGCCCCGATAGGCCGCCAAAGAATTTCGCCGGCGAAGACAAAACCAACCCGCCGCGCCATTGCAACTTGCCGAAAATTTTGCGGGCCGGCGCCGTTGGATCAAGCACAAATGGCGTGGCCTTGACAATGACCTCTTCACCGCCCTTTTTGGGCATTGCAAAGTTCGACGCGGCATGAGCCACCAGCGCCACGGCCCCAACGATCAGGATCGCGCTAAAGGCCAAAACAGAACGGGTTTTACGCAAGGGTCATCCTCTTGATGTGAGTATTTACGAATTGAGATTCGGATCACCATTGGAAACGAGCGGAAATCATAGCCGTTCACTTAAATCCTTATCATTTTCATGGTCATTCATAGTGAAAACCGGTTGAGCTCGAACGATTGGGCCAAGGCCCCAATGGTGCGATTTTGACCTTTGTCAGGACCGTTTCGCAGAACGATTTGCAGATCTGGCGCCAGTTCCGCCAGCGGCACCAGAACAAACCCGCGGTTTTCCATTTCCGGATGAGGGATCGTCAAACGATCATCGCAAAACCTCAAATCATGATAAAACAAAATATCGATATCGATCACCCGCGGCGCCCACCGTCCCAAATCGCGCCGCCCCATCTTGCGCTCAATGGTTTTCAAAACCGCCAACAGATCATGGGGGGAAAGGCTGGTTTGCACTTCGGCCACCATATTGAGAAAGGCGATATCCCAATCATCGGGGGCTCCGGCGGGCAAAAGGGCTTCTGTCTCATAAATGGCCGACCGGCGAACGATTGTCACACCCCGCGCCGTCATCTCGGCAAGAGCCGTTTCAAGATGAGTATGACGGGCGCCGAGATTGCTGCCAAGCCCCAGATAAACAGCCATCCCTCAACCCTCCCGCATGCTACTGTTCATCAGCTGACGGATCATCATCCTGTTTGGGCTTGCGAAAAGTCTGGTGGCAAGATTTGCATTGACCGGCCATGGCCATGAAGGTTTTCTGAAGCGGCTGCATGGCCGCCCGCGCCTCGGCTAGAAGTTTATGGTCGATATTGAGATAAGCCGAACGGGCAACGATGGCCTGCACCCGGGCAATCGTGCCTTCCTGAGCGGCTTTTTCGGCCTGAACCTGCAATTGTTCGGCCAGCCGTTTGAGTTCATCTGCATGTTTTTGAAAGCCTTTCGGATCGCTCCAGATGGTAGCCTTGGCACGGCTGTTTTCAGGTTGCTCTGCAGCCTCAAAAAGCGCCACCATTGCCGCGCCCGAACGCTTTGCCACCGCCTTGGAAAGAGCGGCAACTTGAGCACCATTAAAGGGTTCAATCCCATAAAGCATATCAGCAATGGCGCGCATGTCGTCGGCCGCGCTTCGCATATGCGCCACACGTTTGGCAACGATATCGCTTCCATGACCGCCTTCACGGCCGGCGGATTTTGTTTGCCCGGCAAAAGCCGCCCCTGATACCGCAATTCCGCAAATCACCAGTCCCCCCAAAAGCCGCACCCAATTCATCATTCGGTTTTCCCTCTATGACCACCCTGAAATATCTTTTGGGCAATTCTCATAACACAAGTTGCCCCCATCACCGTTTGGTCTGACGAAAAATCGGCCCGGTTGCAACCTCTTAATAACAAAAAATTGGCGCCAACAAGTTGCTGGCGCCAATTCCATTCAATTCTATTGTATCAGTGCTATCGCGAGACATGCAGACTGTCAGGGTTGAGCTGATACCCAATGCCGGCAAAGACAGAAAACAGCTCTTCACCATTATAGGGCTCGAAATAATAGGGATGATTGTCCGCACTATTGGGGGCTGAGGAACATTGCCGTAACCGGGTGCGTGTTGCCTCATCTTGGATATCATAGGCAATAGTGAACACCGTAACCCCCTTGTCCTTGATATTGGTGCAAAGCGTTTCGATATTGGTTTCACCTTGGGAGACGGTATAAATACCGCCAGGCCCTTTGCCTTTTTGGTTGTGCCGGCCATCGGAGAGAATGATCATCACCTTGGGGCGGTCCGGATTATTATAGCTCGTGCCTTCGGTGAAGGGTTCATTGTCACTCAAAACATGCCAACCAAAGGCTATGCCTAGCTGAATATTGGTCCAGTTGGCCGGCGCGAAGCTTTGCAGCGTATCGGCAACCAAAGTGTAATCATTGGTCAGTGGCAGCACGTCCAGATTGTTATTGGCCATTTCATTACAATAGGCGTCACGGTTGGAATGATCATCGTTCACCGTGTAAAGCGGCCATTTCGAAGCGTCGCTGGCATCGGGTGTCGAATCGCTGATGTTGAAGGGATAATCGCGGTCGGTAAAACAATCGGTCACGATGCCACCTGTGCCGTTGCGGACATATTGCGCGGGCAGGCTGGCACGTACATAGCGTGAAAAGGGCACTAGGGAAATCGCCACATCGGTAAAAGACCCATTGGCGGTCAACTGATGGATCAACTGTTGCGTGGCATCGCGCATTGCTTCCCATTTTTGTTGGCCGTTGCCGGTATTACCGGTCATCGATCCTGAATAGTCGAGCACAAAGGCCACTTCCATGGGCATTAGCGTACCGTAAGTTGCTGTGCAAGTGACGCTGACATCGATGCTATTGACATTGACAAGCGCCAGCGTTGTCGTCGGCACGTTCTTGTTAACAGAAAGTGTCAGCCCAAGCCCGTCAGGGGTAAGGGTGACGTTTGGCACCTCGTTTTGCAACTCGGCGGGCACGTTTTGCTTGAAATAGGCTTGCGCTGCGGCGGTATAATCTGCCCCAGGCCGCATCCGTGCCCGCATACCAGCCAAAGCGCCAGCATCACAAGCGGTTTGCAATCGCGATTTGGTAGCTGCTGCCCGCGAATAATCAACGGCCGCACCTGCAATTGCCACCAATGGAATGATTGACAGGCCAAAGACCATCGCAACATTGCCC
>WGBT01000296.1 GCA_015494185.1 Hyphomicrobiales bacterium
TCTCAGTGCTTGGCTTTCTCATCTAAAATTTCTGATCTTAAAAATAGATTATTCGCAAGCTTCTGTTCGCGGCCCCCTTCCTATGCCCCCCTATGATCCCCTTCCCATCCTGAGCCCGCATGACCGTGGGCGCTTGGATCATATCCGAGTTTGGATCATATCCGAGTAATGTAAGCCGCTCTTGGCGAAATGCAATCTTTTAACGCCGATTTTAGGTTCTGTTCTCAAGTGGAGCCGCCACAGTTCAAGCCTGCACTCCTCACCTTTCCCCACCCCTTGATCCCTGAGCCTCGACATCCTTTATCCCTGAGCCTCGACATCCTTTCCCCACAAGCCTGTGATAAGCCATTGCAACATCACAATCATGTCTCACTTCTCAATGTCTCACCTCTTCCCTCAACCATGTCAAGTGTAACGGATTTTGGCCCCCTCTCGCAATCCCCCCGTCTCGGTTCCCAAGGTTCCCAAATTGACACGAGATGATCATTTTGAGACGTCCCGGCCCTTTCTGTCCCTCGTCTCTGATTAAGAGGGTGTTAACGTTCACATCCTAGGGTTGTTATCGAAAAAAAATGACACCTAAAAAGTGCCGCCCCTGCCGGGCTTTGCAATCGCCACAGAAAGGCCATGAAATCTGGATTAATTTTTCGTTAATTCAAAAAAGGGGTTTGGGACGTCCTCATCGCTATTTTCGACACAAAGCGGCTCCCAAAGCCCTCTTGATGTATTGGAAATGCTGTAACGATGGCAAGGAAGCCTGTCCCAATTGGGGACTTTGCACAGTGGACGAGTCTGAACGACGTGTCTGAAACAATGGACGCAAATCTTCTCCTGGCGGGACAAAGACCGATGGCGTTGTGCGCCATGTGCAGCCATGAAAGCAGACTTCCCGCTAGCATCAGAAAAGCATCAGAAACTGGCGCGAGAATTGCTTAGAAACTGGCGCGAGAATTGCACATAGGGATTGTGCGAATGAGAATTGGAATTGCGAGCAGAACGCGTAGCCATTTTCATGGCTGTGCGCCGCAAAGGTGGGGAATCACAAATCCATAACCTCCGCAATGTGTCAGAGGGCATCACAGATATTGGGCAAGGCCACGGCCATCACGGCCATCCAGACCACAAATCATCGATGCCTGCACTCGATTGGGAGTTGAGCTGTGTTGTTGTACAACGGGACGAAGTTTGAAACTGTTGGCGCTTTCAATTGGTTCCGCCAAGGTCTGCGGGCTGGGCGCCAGCCAATCACAACCGCTTTTATCGCGGCCGCGCTGACAGGCCTGGCAGCAGGGGGAACCACCGCCCAAGCGGCCCCAAAATTGACCTCGATCGTGATCGACGCCAATACCGGTAAGACGATCCGCAGCAACCGCCCTGACGATCTGGTCTATCCGGCGTCGCTCACCAAGATCATGACGCTTTACATCCTGTTCGATTATCTGCGTGGCAAGCGGCTCGATTACAATACCACATTTTACGTCACCCCCACAGCCGCAGCCCAAGTCCCATCGAAATTAGGTCTGAAGGCGGGCCAAAGCGTCAAAGTGATTGATCTCATTCGCGCCTTGGTGACCAAATCCGCCAATGATGCAGCCACGGTGATCGCCGAGAATATCGGCGGCACAGAAGCCAATTTCGCCAAGATCATGACCATGAAGGCCCGGCAAATCGGCATGTCCCGCACCACCTTCAAAAATGCTTCAGGCCTGCCTCATCCCGAGCAAAAAACCACGGCAAGGGATATGGCGATTCTGAGTTTGCAGATCATGCGCGATCACCCGCAATATTATAAGTTCTTCAAAACCAAATATTTCAAGTTCCGCGGCAAGAGTTATCGCAATCACAATTCCTTGCTGTTCACCTATGCGGGCACCGATGGGATCAAGACCGGCTACACGCGGGCTTCGGGCTTCAATCTGGCGGCTTCCGTGCGGCGCGGCAACAAGCATTTGATCGCAGTGGTCATGGGCGGCCGTTCGGCCCGGCGCCGTAACACCTATATGCGGACCCTGCTCGATCGCAGTTTTCCCCATGCCGTGCCCATGCGCACCCCATCACCCCAGGCCATTCAAGTGGCCCTGGCCTCAGCACCCAAACCCAAAGGCCAGCGCCCGGCTCCACAACCGGTTACGGCTTCTGTAGCGCGGCGGCAATCGAATAAAAATCAGGATAAGAAGATCGTTGTCGCTATGCAGCGTACTTTGACGCAGAAAATGCTGCCCCAGCACACCACCCAGCAACGCATTGCCGCAACCAGCCGCCGGCGTGTCCCGCCGCCCCACCGGATCGCACCGCCGCAACCTCTTGAAGGGCCCTATCATGTGCAAATCGGCGCGTTTTCCACGCCGGAAGGGGCGCGTACCCGGCTCGCCCAGGTTCAGCAAGCGGCAAGCCACCTCTTACGGGGCCATCGGGCACGGGCGATTCCTGTCGTGCTTCCGGACCGGACCATCTATCGGGCCCGTTTCACCGGCTTTACCCGTCCCGCTGGCAAAAAAGTTTGCCGTTCACTCAAAACCATGAAATTCGACTGTGCGGTCATGGCCGCCTATTGAGTGTACTCAAGCGGCTGCAGGAAAGGCATGCCGCGGGGCAATCGCCGCCAAATTGGCGGGGCTGAGCTCTTCAAGCCATGGGATTTCGGCAATCACCGGAACCCCGCCATAGGTCTCAATCGCTTCAAGATTATGCGGCTGTTTCGGACCGTTCATGACAACGCCGAAGATGGGAATCTGGCGGGTGCGCAAGGCTTCCAGGGTGAGAAGGGTGTGGTTGATGGTCCCCAGCCGCGAATCGGCCACGATGATCACCGGCAAAGCCAGCTTGGCGATGAGATCGATCATCATATGCTTGTCGTTCAAAGGCACGAGAACGCCCCCAGCCCCTTCCACAATGAGCGGCACCGGTGATGATTGGCTTACGGGAAATGTGATCGCGTTCAAATCGATCGATTGCCCTTCACGCCGGGCCGCTTCATGAGGAGAAAGCGGCGCTTTGAACTGAACCGCACAAGGAAAAAAGCGCGCCTTGGGCAAGCCGGTCAATCTCTGAACCGTGGCGCGGTCGCCATCGCTGCCGTCATCACTGCCATCAGGGGCCACACCGGTTTGCACCGGTTTCCAATAATGCGCGCGGCCAAGATGCTTCTCGAGCTGCAAAACCGCCCAGGCCGACACCACCGTCTTACCGATATCGGTCCCCGTTCCCGTTATGAAATACTGCATCTTGCTCGCCCCTCTGACCGCTTCAACCGTGCCCCCCTTGGCATAGCTCTTGCCCACCAATCAAACACATGCCAGCCCATCAGAAGCCGCCGCTCCCTTCACGATCATTTCTTTCTTCTGGCAGGTTTCCAGCAGGCAAACAGGCAGAAGCCGGAACCCAAATTTCCCAGAGCCTCAATGACTTGCTAAATATTGATCGATGAACCAAAACACCTCATCAAGATGGTGCTGCAAATCAAGCAAGGCTTCCTGCTGCAAATCGGTCATCGGCGCGCCCTGGGGGGAAGCCTCGATGGCTTCAGCGGCCGCGGCCAATTCCGCCAATCGAAAAGCGCCAACGGCTTTTGCCGAACCCTTCAAACTATGGGCGGCCTCATACCAGTCTTTGGGGGTCTGCGCCGATTTCAGGGCTTCGAGATAGCCCCCTGCCGAGGCGCGAAATAAACTTAAAACCTCAGCGGCCAAATCTTTGTCGGAAAAAGTTGTCCGCTCAAGATAGGCCAAATCGATTGGCTGCAGGGAGGCCGTCTCATCAACGCGGTTGAGTTCTTTCGGCGTCGCATCCGTATGGTGTTTCATTTGGCGTGTTTGCCCTTTCCGGTTCGGCGTCATGACACAAGGCTTGTTTCAGTTTATGGTCATTCGTGATAACAACAGGTTAATGCCACATTTTTCGGCCATAATACGATGATTTAGAGTAATGGATTTGGATGGGCCAAGACTGGGCCAAGACAAAGCCCCGTCACGGTGCGGGGCAAAAGCGCAAGGGCGAAAAACGCAAGGGCGAGCGGAGACGTTCACCCTGTCTTCTTTATTTTCTTCTTTTTGCCTCAAACCCTGATTACCAAAGGGGAGAAATTATTGCCATCTTACCATCGAACCACCCCGCTTGTTGAGTGAGAATTATCAGGTTGAGGATCGTTGGGGCGAACAAAGTCAGGGGCAACTGAGGGGGTCATCGTGGAGGGTAAATACAACAGCAAAGAACGGTTGAGCGCCAAGTTCAATTTGGCCAGTGCAAAGCGCGGCAAGCGTTTTGGAAAGACCGATGACAACCGCGCCAAATCGCGGGCGGGGAAAACCGCCGATACCGCGTCAGAGACAAAATTTCGTCCCGCGCTGCCGCCGCGGTTGCAATATGCCGCCAATGATGATCTGCCCTCAATTGGCGGGTTGATCTTTGCGCTGCAACAAAAACCCTCGAAACTGCCCTTTCAGGTGGCCTTGATCGGATCGGTTGCCTGGCTGCTGGCGGGCAGTCTGCTGGGCTGGGCCTTGGTGGCCCATCAATTTCCCGCAGGCGTGACATTCGAAGCGGTCCTGAAAAGCCCCGCCGCCTTGGTGATTGCTGCAGTGATCATCATTCCGATCGCTCTGTTTTGGTTCCTTGCCCTTCTCATCTCCCGCTCCCAAGAACTCAAACTGATGGCCTCGGCGATGTCGGAAGTCGCCATTCGCCTTGCCGAACCAGACCGTGCCGCGGAACAATCGGTCGCTTCGGTCGGGCAAACGGTGCGCCGTCAGATTGCTGCCATGAACGACGCCATTGGGCGCGCCTTGGGCCGTGCCGGCGAGCTGGAAGCGCTGATCCACAATGAAGTCAGCGCCCTGGAACGCTCCTATGCGGAAAACGAAAGTAAAATTCGTCATCTGATCGACGAATTGTCGAGCGAGCGCGAGGCGCTGTCGAACAATGGCGACAGAATCCGTGAAACCCTGCAGGGAATCGGGGCGCAAATCGTTGCCGATATCGCCCAGCGCGGCGAGCAGATTGCCACCGCCGTTGCCACCGCCGGTTCTGTCATTGAAGACCAGCTCAATCGCCACGGCGAACGGGTCACCCAGCAACTGGCGGCACAAGGGGCCAAGACCTCGCAATTGTTGCAAGAAGCCGGCCGCGAGGTCAGCAAGGAAATCCCCGACCTGCTGAAACGGCTCGGCAAAGAGCAAATCAAGCTGAATACCATCCTCAAGGCGGCAACCAAGAATCTCTCCGATCTGGAGGGCGCTTTAAGTGCCAGAACCACCGCCCTTGAAACCTCGCTGGCCGACAAGACCAGCACCTTGAACACCGTCTTGAGCGACAAATTCCAAGCCATCGACGGCACCTTGGTGCGCAA
>WGBT01000297.1 GCA_015494185.1 Hyphomicrobiales bacterium
AGGCTGGCACATGTTCCTGACATCACAAAACACTCTTTAACATCTACAACATAAAACATTCTTCAATCTTACTAATAATTTTACCCTTTTAAAAACAAATGTACATAGAAACATTTTATATAGATATTTTTACACATGCATTACCTTAGATTTTGCGCAATAAAACCACAAAGACGCACCTGATGAAAGAATATTTATAATCAAAAATACTCCTGAAAGACTTCCAATGACTGAGAAGATGCCTTCCCAATCCTCAAAAAACGCTCCTCAGCAGGAACGTTACTTCAATCGTGAGTTATCGTGGCTGCACTTCAATCAGCGGGTATTGGAGGAATCCGCCAACGAACGTCATCCCGTGCTCGAACAATTGCGCTTCTTATCGATTTCCGCCTCCAATCTGGATGAATTCTTTATGGTGCGCGTCGCCGGCCTGCGGGGCCAGGTCGCTGCCGGCGTTCAGACCGTGAGCCAAGACGGGTTGACACCAGCTCAGCAACTGGCCGAGATTAAGAATTTCGTCAAAAGGCTGACCACCGAACAGCAAAACCGCTGGCAGGCGCTCAAACAAAGTTTGCGAAAGGCGGGAATCGAGGTGATCGAGCCTGCAGAACTCAACAAGGCAGAACACGACTGGCTGAAGAGCTATTTTCTTGAGCAGATCTTTCCTGTTTTGACCCCCATTGCCGCCGATCCAGCCCATCCGTTTCCCTTCATTCCCAATCTTGGCTTCACGCTGGCGCTGCAATTGATCCATGAGCGAAAGAAACGGTTGCTTCACGCGCTGTTGCCCATTCCCCATCAGCTCGACCGATTCATTCGCCTGCCGGAAAAACTTTCACCAAAACGCAAAACCAGCTCCCGGAAAGCCTCCCCTTCCAGCCGGGTTCGTTTCATCCGGCTTGAAACCGTCATTGCCGAATTTGCCTCGCTGATTTTCAGTGGTTACACCATCAAAAGTCAAGGCGCGTTTCGCGTGATCCGTGATAGTGACATCGAAATCCAAGAAGAGGCCGAAGACCTTGTCTTGTTGTTCGAATCCGCGCTGAAACGGCGGCGGCGGGGCTCTGTGATCCGGCTTGAAATCGAAACCTCGATGCCTGATGACTTGAAAAACTTCATCGCCAAAGAGCTCGAAGTGGCGGCCGATGAAGTCGATTTTCAAGATGGGCTGCTGGGCTTGCGGGAAACCTCCCAACTGATCATCAAAGACCGGCCCGACTTACAATTCAAACCCTTCAACGCCCGTTTTCCGGAACGCATCCGCGATCACGGCGGGGATTGTTTTGCCGCCATCCGGGAAAAGGATTTCATTGTTCACCATCCCTATGAATCCTTTGACGTGGTGCTGCGTTTTCTACGCCAAGCGGCCTCTGATCCCGACGTCATGTCGATCAAATGGACGCTGTACCGCACCACCTTGAACTCTCCCATTGTCGCCGCCTTGAAAGAAGCCGCAGAGGCGGGTAAATCGGTCACCGCTGTGGTTGAGCTCAAGGCCCGGTTTGATGAAGAGGTCAATATCCGCCTCGCCCGGGAGCTGGAAAAATCGGGTGTGCATGTGGTGTTTGGTTTTCTGGAACTCAAAACCCATGCCAAGCTGAGCCAGATCGTGCGCCGTGAAAACGGAAAATTGCGCACCTATAACCATATCGGCACCGGCAACTATCATCCTGTAACGGCCAAAATCTATACTGATTTATCCTTTTTCACCACCGATCCGGTGATTTCCCGGGATATCAACCGGGTTTTCAACTTCATCACCGGCTATGCCGAAATTGAAGGGCTTGAGAAGATTGCCGCCTCCCCTTTGACCTTGCGAAAACGTCTGTTGCAACATATCGAGGATGAAATTCACCATGCCAAAGCAGGCCGACCCGCGCAAATCTGGATGAAAATGAATTCCCTTGTCGATGCCGCCGTGATCGACGCTCTTTACAAGGCCAGCAGCCATGGCGTTCAAATCGACCTGGTAGTGCGCGGAATCTGTTGCCTGCGTCCCGGAGTGCCGGGGTTGTCCGAAAACATCCGGGTCAAAAGCATTGTCGGCCGGTTTTTGGAACATTCGCGCATTTACTGTTTCGGCAATGGCCATGGGCTGCCCTCTGATGAGGCAATCACCTATATCAGTTCCGCCGACATCATGCCGCGCAATCTGGACCGCCGTGTCGAAGTGATGGTGCCGATTGAAAACAAGACGGTTCATGACCAAATCATCGACCAAATCATGCTCGCCAACCTTGCCGACAATCAACAAAGCTGGCGGATTTTGCCCAATGGCGCCTCTGAGCGGATCCTCCCTGACAAGAAAGAAGAGCCCTTCAATGCGCATATCTATTTCATGACCAATCCATCCCTCTCGGGACGGGGACGCTCATTGCGCGACAGTGTGCCCCCACGAATCCATGGCAAAAACATCTAATTCATCCTTGATTTTTGTCCCCATTTCCCGCCATCCTTTACTTGAATGGACAATGCGATTCAGGGGGCAAAATCTGCACTTGATCTGCTCGTCTTGACAGGCAGGGGCTGGCCTGACAACACCTTCTAGCCCGAACCTGTCTTGTGGGGTGCTGGAAAACTATGGCACTTCAGGGGATTTGAGGGAGATGGAAATGGCCGCCTATCTGCAACAGAGACGCACGAGCGACACCCCTCCCGTGGCGGTCATCGACATTGGCTCGAACTCGGTACGGCTCGTGGTCTTCAACGGGGCCAAACGGGCACCGACCCCGCTTTTCAATGAAAAAATTCTCTGTGGCCTGGGCCGTGCGGTGGGCTCAACGGGGCGCATGCCGGATCAGGCGGTGGAGCGCGCCTTACAAACCCTCAAGCGCTATGCAGCGCTGACCAAAATGCTCAAGGTCAGCCGCGTCAAGGCGGTGGCCACCGCCGCAGCCCGGGAAGCGGAAAACGGCCCGGAATTCATCCAGCGCGCCACGGAGATTCTCAACACCCCGATCGCGGTGCTCTCCGGCCGGGAAGAAGCTGAATATGCCGCCAATGGGGTGATCGCCGGCTTTCCTGATGCCGACGGTTTTGCCGGCGATTTGGGCGGCGGCAGTTTAGAGCTCATCAGCATCAAAAAACGCCGGCTTTCCAACGGGATCACTTTGCCCCTTGGCGGCTTGCGCCTGATCGATATCTCTGGCGGCAACCTTGAACGGGCTGCGGAAATCGTCGATGCCGAACTGGCGAAAGTTCCTTGGCTTGCAAAACGCAAAGGCAAACCCTTTTATGCCGTGGGCGGCACTTGGCGGGCCTTTGGACGGTTGCACATGGCGCAGACCGGCTATCCCTTCAGCGTCATCCATGGCTATCGGCTCTCCTATGAAGAGGCGCTGAAATTCGCCCATCTGCTCGATCATCTCTCACCGGCTTCGATGGCAGGCATCGAACAGATTTCAAAAGCCCGGCGGGAAGTCGTCAATTATGGCGCCTTGGTCCTTGAACGGTTGCTAAAAATCGCCAAACCAAGCGAAGTCATCATTTCCGCCACCGGCGTGCGCGAAGGTTATCTTTACAGTCTGCTCGATGAAGACGAAAAACGGCGTGATCCACTGATCGCCGCCTGCGAAGAACTGGCCGACCTTTATGCCCGATCCGGTCAACACGCCCGCGAACTCACCCGTTGGACCGATCAGTTCATCACAGCTCTTGGCCTGAAAGAAAGCCGCGAACAAAAGCGATTGCGCCATGCCGCCTGTCTGATTTCCGACATCCATTGGCGCGCCCACCCGGATTACCGCGGCGAACAGGCGATGAATCTCCTCGCCCATGGGTCGTTTTTGGGAATCGATCATCCAGGCCGGGCCTTTTTGGCGCTGAGCAGCTATTACCGTCATGAAGGAATCAGTGACAAACTCAGCCCCTGGCTCACCGCAATAGTCAATGATCAAACCCGGCATGCGGCCAAGCTTTTGGGCGCCGCATTGCGCACCGTTCATTTGCTCTCGGCGGCCATGCCCGGGGTGATCCCCTCAACTTCAATCGAAGTTCGTGACAACACGCTTTGTTTGCTCTTGCCCCCGAAATTGAAGTCTTTGAACGGCGAACGTCTGCAACGCCGCTTATCGAAACTGGCCAAACTTGTAGGGCTGACCGGGAAAGTCGAAATCACCCCACACAAACCAATCAACAAAACATCCGCAGCCGCCGCAGAATAAGATCGGCGGGATTTATCATTGACCTTTTCATGCTCGCCGTATCCCTTTAAAAATGTCCCAAAATTGAACGGGGGACGAATGAAGGTCAGGGACCGCGTATGATACCAACGGCCTTCATTATCGACACCTTGTAATTTTTTGTTTTGAACACGTCATGGTTGCACTTCGCAGCCGGCGATAATCGACTGATTCGGGAGGAGTCTGTTCAGGTGAGGGTGGATTGAGTTGCGGGGCGACTGCGCCGGTTGGCGGCAAGAAGCAAAGACAGCGCTCAAGCAAGGCGTTTGCTGACGCCATCAAGCGCCAGTCGGAAAGAGGTGGCAAGATTGAGCGCCATGGACCGGCAGATCCTGCGCGACTGAGCGCATCACTTAAACATAGAAAGCCCTGCTGGCTCAGCAACCGCAAACCTGCAAGGCTCAAAGCGGCGATCCTTCGCACCAGCCTGCGTCCCCTATGAACTATGGTGTATGCGGTTGATTGAAAGCCGCGAGAGGCAATGGTGAAGGCCCATTTC
>WGBT01000298.1 GCA_015494185.1 Hyphomicrobiales bacterium
ATGTCTCACCATGGAATGTAAGGACAGGTGCAGGCCGGAAGCTGAGAAATGTTGGGGGGTTATCAGGTAGGACAGTGCGAAAGTTCAAAAAGGCGATGGCAAACGCCAACCAGCCCCCCTCTCACATTCTTCTGTTTTTTCTGGCTAACTGGCAAAGAAGAGCAAATCTTGTGCGCGCTCATAAACACAAGAAAGCCCGCTGAACAAGGCCGCAGCACCTCACCACTATGAGTAAACGTTTATGAGTACACGGCCTCGCCGATCAATCAAGAACCCAGCGTTTATCTATCTTAAGTCCTCGATTAATAAGCCCCCAAGCTTAGCTCCCCATGGCTTTGATACGGGCGGCAAGGCGGGAGACTTTCCGCGAGCCCCGTTTTCGGTGATAAATGCCTTTCTGCGCCCCACGCATGATCTCAGGCTGGGCTATCCTCAAAGCTTCGGCTGCGGCAGCCTGATCCCCTGAGGCAATCGCCTCTTCAACACGCCGGATAAAAGTGCGCACACGGGACCGCCGGGCTTTGTTGACAGCGGCTTTGCGAGCATGATTACGGATGGCCTTTTTGGCCGATTTCGTATTCGCCACGGAAAATACTTCCCCTTTTTTGGCTTATCTTAATTTCATTTGGATATTTCTGGAACAGAACTTGCTTGGCAAATGCCACAACTGCTGCCACCAGAATAAACGGCCAGCCTAACACAATAAAGCGCTCACCCTGATGAGAGTGATGCGCGTTCATGAAAGGCAATGGGCGGAATTTGGCTTGGATTATACCCGCAACCTCGTTTTGCGTCAACACAAGAGATGATACCGAGATCATGAAGATGACAAACAATCGCAGTTTTCATGAGAATTTTGAAACCAAACAGCTCCCCCTCCCCCCTGACCGTTCCACCGGTCTTGTCTTCGCCGGGATTTCATTGCTCATCGCTGTCTTGTTTCGGCACAATTTCGCAATCGCCATGTCAGCACTGGCCATAAGCGGCACCTTCACCCTGCTCGCCGTGTTCTGGCCTGACACATTGCGGCCGCTCAATATCGCATGGATGGGATTCGCCGGCTTACTGGACCGTTTTGTCAATCCCCTGATCATGGGGCTGATTTTTTGGCTCTTGATCGTCCCCGCCGGGCTGATCATGCAGCGCCTGCGCGATCCGCTGGCCCGCAAACGTCCGCAAACGTCAAGTTACTGGGTCCCGCGTACGGCCGACAAGGGCGCCCCAACATCGATGAAAAATCAGTTTTAAGACCAGCATCCCCGGGTCTTCAGGCGTATACCGTTCAATTTACGGAAAAACCTCAAAGGGATACGAAAAGCATAAACGACCAAAGACAAATACCGCCAGTATAAAGTCCAAAGGAGTGAGACAAATGAGCCTGTTGAAAGAACTCTTCGCCTATTTTGGTGCCCGCAAAAAATGGTGGCTGGCCCCAATATTGTTCTTTTTGATGCTGTTTGGCGGTTTGCTGGTGCTCGCACAAGGCTCGGCCATGGCGCCTTTCATCTATACCGTCTTTTAGTTTTAGGCCCTATGAAGCGAAAGTGAGAGCTGATCATGCGTATTTTGGGAATTTCAGCCTTTTATCATGACAGTGCTGCAGCCCTTATCGAAGACGGCCAGATTGTCGCCGCCGCCCAGGAAGAGCGCTTCAGCCGCAAAAAACACGATGCGCGTTTTCCCGAAAACGCCATCCGCTATTGCTTGAAAGAAGCCGGCGTAACCCTCAATGAGGTGGATCATATCGCCTTTTTCGAAAAACCGTTTCTCAAATTCGAACGGTTGCTGGAAACTTATCTGGCACTGGCGCCTGCCGGCTTTTCCTCTTTCAAAATGGCCATGCCGTTGTGGATCAAGGACAAACTGTTTCAAAAAGCTGGGCTGATCAAATCCCTGCAGGAAATCGCCGGCAAAGACAGGGCTTTGGGGCTTGAAGACAAGTTGCTCTTTGCCGAGCATCACCAGTCCCATGCGGCTTCGGCCTTTTACCCCTCCCCCTTCGAGGAAGCCGTTGTGTTGACCATGGATGGAGTTGGCGAATGGGCCACCGCCTCTGTTGCGATCGGCCGCGGCAACCGGCTCGAAACCCTGCGCGAAATCAAGTGGCCCCATAGTCTGGGACTGCTTTATTCCGCCTTCACCTATTATACCGGCTTTCGGGTCAATTCCGGGGAATATAAGGTCATGGGGCTCGCCCCTTATGGGGAACCCCGCTATGTCAACGATATTCTCACCCATCTGATTGACGTCAAACCCGATGGCAGTTTCTGGCTCGATCTGAGCTATTTCGACTATGCCACCGGGCTAACCATGACCAACGACAAATTCCACGCCTTGTTTGGCGGCCCGCCGCGCCAGCCGGAAGATGAGCTGACCCAGCGCGAGATGGATTTGGCCGCCTCCG
Source organism: Hyphomicrobiales bacterium (assembly GCA_015494185.1). Taxonomy (GTDB): domain Bacteria; phylum Pseudomonadota; class Alphaproteobacteria; order Rhizobiales; family S144-35; genus S144-35. The sequence continues at coordinate 2,405 of WGBT01000298.1, forward strand.
TTCAGGCCGTTACCGAAGAAATCATGTTGCGCATCACCCGCGAGCTGGCCCAATCCACCGGCATTGGCAATCTGTGCCTGGCCGGCGGCGTGGCGCTCAACTGTGTCGCCAATGGTAAAATCCTGCGTGACCGGAAGTTTGACCAAATTTGGGTGCAACCTGCCGCCGGTGATGCTGGCGGCGCCCTCGGGGCGGCTCTGGCGGCCTATTACGAACATGGTCAAGCCGAACGCCATGTCAGCCGCAATACAATGGACGCCATGCAAGGCGCCTATCTCGGCCCGTCCTTTTCGCAAGCCGAAATCGAACGGCGGCTGACCGCCTGCGGCGCCCGGTTTACCATTCGCCCTGATACGGCTTTATTCGATGAAACCGCTGAGGCTCTGGCCCGCGGCGAAGCGGTGGGCTGGTTTCAGGGCCGCATGGAATTCGGCCCGCGCGCGCTGGGAGCCCGCTCCATTTTGGCCGACCCGCGCAATCCGCAAATGCAAAAGACGCTCAATCTGAAAATCAAATACCGGGAAAGTTTCCGCCCCTTTGCGCCTTCCGTATTGGCCGAAGATGTCGCCGATTATTTCGACCATGACACGGCGAGCCCCTATATGCTGATGGTGGCCGAGCTCAAACAACAACGCCGCCGGGAAATGACGGAAGCGGATCAGCGCCGGTTCGGCATCGACAAGCTCAACGTGATACGCTCGGATTTGCCGGCCATCACCCATGTCGATTATTCCGCCCGCATCCAAACCGTGCATGAGGAAACCAATCCGCGCTACTATCGGCTATTGAAAACCTTCAAGGACAAAACCGGCTGCTCGGTGCTCGTCAATACCAGTTTCAATGTCCGCGGCGAGCCGATCGTCTGCACGCCGGAAGACGCCTTTCATTGTTTCATGGGAACGGAAATGGACCGGCTGGTGATCGGCAATTGCATGTTGCTCAAAACCGAGCAAGATCCGCGCCTTGCCCCAAATTACCGCGACTATACGGGCAGGTTCGCCTTGGACTAGACTTTAAAAATAGGGAAATGTTCAAAACGCAAAAACGTTCGACAGAATGGCAAGTAAGGTTATGGAAAGTGAGGATGAATCCGACACTGTCCGCCCGATCCAGGGGACTTTGATTCGCTCAAGCCGCGGGTAAATTACATTAGACCAGCCCAGCACTTCCTTCAGCTCTCACCAGTACCCCCTTGCCCGCGCCTTCAGGAGAGCCTTAGGCCCTCCCGAAGCAGATTTTAGAAATCAGCGCCTAGTGTAGTACTAGTCGCTTTTGGTTTTTGGCTTGGCAGGAGCGGCTGGAGCCGGCGGCGGTGCATAAGGATAAGCTCCCCAGCCGGGATAGCCATAATAGCCCGGATAGCCCCAACCGGGATAGCCATAATAGCCCGGATAGCCCCACCATGGAGCACCATAATAACCCAGATAGTCACGGATATCGCCAGAACCGGACATGCCGATGCTGAAATTACCGGAAGCCCGGCCGCGGCCATGACCCCAACCA
>WGBT01000299.1 GCA_015494185.1 Hyphomicrobiales bacterium
AGCAGACAAGACGACAAGTCCCAGGTGGCGGACCCATCACATCAGGACCGCAAACCTGTGCAAAAGCCCCCCGGGAAGGTGGCAACGGATGGACGTGTGGCCGCCCGTACGCCCCCCCTAAAAGAGGGGCAACAAAAGGGCCGGCCAAACCGGCCAAAAAAGAGCCAGAGCCGCGCGCCCCAAGAAACATCGTCGCCAAAGGCCCGCAAAACGCTCAAGCAGAAATTGGGGAAGAAAACCGGAACCAAGGCAGGGCGCGGTTCAGGGGAAGGCCGCAAGTCTTTGCCGGAATTGGTGGCCGAGCTTGACAAGTCAAATCCTTCAGGTCCTGGCGTGAGAGCTCAGGCTGGTTCATCAGCGTTTTCTGAAAATGGGGGCAATGGGTCAGAGGATGAAACCCGCCGCAAGCTGGCGCTTCTAGAGCAGGCGTTGCGCAGCCGCAGCCAACAGCAGGCCGGGCCTGAAGGCCAAGCGGCAGAACCGCAACAGACACAAGACCAAGTGAAACAGCAAGCCCCCCGTGCGGCTTCTCAACAATCGGGGGAGGCGCAGCGGCTGCGGCAAGGTGAGCCCACTCCATCCGCTTCGGAAACAGCGCCGGGCTTGCTACAGCGCCTCAAGGATAAGGACAAACGCGAAGATCACGAAAAGGAAGATCGTGGCACTGAAGATCGCGGTGCTAAAGAGAAGAAAGCAAAGTCAGGCGGGGCGTCGTCACCACCTTCGAAAGTAACGGAAGCCTCTGAAACACCAGCCAAGACCGGAACAATCAAACCTGAAAACGCCAAACCTGAAAACGCCGCTGCGCAATCTGGTGGTTCGGGGATGGTGGCGGCAGCACAGCAACACTTGTCCAAAGCCGCAGGCGGCATGTCAAGGCAAGCTTCGCTGGGGCTGCGAAAACTAAAACGCCGGTCGGGGCAATATGTTCGTCTGGGGCGTAAAATCGTTTGGCGCGGGGTGCGCAAACGGACCAATCCACGCGCCTTCGTTCAAGATTACCGCCGCCTTCTGACGCTCATTCACCGCTATATCTTCGATCGCGAGATTGAGCAGCTGTTTTTTGTTCCCACCGCGCGGCGGATCCGCCTTCACCAGTTGACCATCACAAGCCCCAACCGCGGCGGCGGGCATGATTATTGGACGATTCCCCGGCTGCTGTTCGATTGGATCATGGATGTCTTGCCGGCGGATCTGCGGGGCTTTGAATTCTATGATATCGGCGCGGGGCGGGGCCGTTTGCTCTTACTGGCATCGCGTTATAATTTCGATAAGATCAGGGGCTGTGAATTTGCTGCGGAGCTGCATGATGATGCCGAAATGAATATTGCGCAATTTCCGCGCTCTTTGATGAAATGCCGCGATGTGGCGTGCTATCATCAAGACGCGCTGGAAATGCCGCTGCCTGAAGTGCCGTTGGTGCTGTTTTTCGTCGATCCGTTTTCCGAGGCCATGTTAGAACGCATGATGAGCCGGATCGTTGCGTCTTATCAAAAGGCGCCCCGGCCGGTCTATCTTGTCTTCGTGGCCCCTCCCTCCCGGCGGATCATGCGGCAACTGGTTGAAAAGACAGATATTTTCGTCCCCTTGGCTTTCCGCAGGATGAAGGCTTTAATGATCCGTTTTTTCAGCCCGTCGCAGGTGAGGATCTACAAGTCGAAAGACATAACGCAAATTTGAAATCACAGTTCCAATTGGAACAGTTCCAATTGGGGAAGAGCGAGAAGGATTGAAGATGCAGGTTGATCAAGCGCTGGTGCAACGGGTTGCCAGGCTCGCACGTATCAAAGTAACCGACGAAGAAGCAGCCAGCTTGGTAACAGAGCTGTCATCGATCTTGAGCTTTATCGAACAGTTGAATGAAGTCGATACCAAGGGTGTGGAACCGCTGACCAGCGTTGAGGAAATGGAGATGAAAAAACGTGACGATGTGGTCAACGATGGCGGCTATCCGGACCAGATCGTTGCCAATGCGCCGATGAGCGAGGACCATTATTTCATGGTTCCCAAGGTGGTTGAATAAGGAGCTTGCGCTTATGACGGATTTGACGGCGTTGACCTTGGCAGAGGCGCAGGCGGGGTTGCAAAACGGTGCGTTCACAGCCCTTGAGCTGTGTGAAGCCCATTTGGCGGCGATTGAGGCGGCCGGGGCGCTTAATGCCTATACCAAAGTCACACCAGAACGGGCCCGGGAGATGGCCAAAGCCAGTGATCAGCGGCTCGCCAAGGGGGAAGGGGGCGCTCTTGAAGGTCTGCCGCTTGGAATCAAGGATCTGTTTTGCACCAAAGGAGTGCCTTCTACGGCGAGTTCCCGTATTTTGGAAAATTTTGTGCCGACCTATGAATCGACCGTCACCCAAAATCTCTGGGATGCCGGGGCTGTCATGTTGGGCAAACTGGCGCTGGACGAATTTGCAATGGGCTCATCCACTGAGACCAGCTATTTTGGGCCGGTGATCAATCCGTGGCGGCGGAAGGGATCAGACGCAGCACTGGTGCCTGGGGGGTCAAGTGGCGGCTCATCGGCGGCGGTGGCGGCTGATTTGTGTTTGGCTGCCACCGGCACCGATACTGGCGGTTCCATTCGTCAACCAGCGGCTTTGACGGGCACGGTTGGGCTCAAACCCACCTATGGGCGCTGTTCACGTTGGGGGATTATCGCCTTTGCCTCGTCGCTGGATCAGGCCGGGCCGATCACCAAGACTGTCGAAGATGCGGCGATCATGTTGTCGGTGATGGCCAGTATTGATCCGAAAGATACCACCAGTGCCGAAGTGCCGGTGCCTGATTACCGGGCGGCGCTGACCGGTTCCATCAAAGGTTTGCGGGTGGGCATTCCGCGGGAATACCGGGTTGATGGCATGCCGGGCGAAATCGAAACCCTGTGGCAAGACGGGGTGGAGTGGATGAAGGCCGCAGGAGCGGAAGTCATAGAAGTTTCCCTGCCGCACACCAAATATGCCTTGCCAGCCTACTATATCGTGGCTCCAGCTGAAGCCTCGTCCAATCTGGCGCGTTATGACGGTGTTCGTTATGGGCTCAGGGAGCCGGGCAAGGACATCATTGAGATGTATGAGAACACCCGTGCTGCGGGATTTGGCGCCGAAGTCAAGCGGCGTATTCTGATCGGGACTTATGTGTTGTCGGCGGGCTATTATGACGCCTATTATCTCAAGGCGCAGAAAGTCCGCAGCCTGATCAAGCAGGATTTCGATCAGGTCTTTGAAAAGGCCGACGTGCTGTTGACCCCGACCACGCCCGGCCCAGCCTTTGCGCTTGGCGAGAAGACCGGTGATCCGGTGGAGATGTATCTCAACGATATTTTCACCGTCACCGTCAACATGGCCGGTTTGCCGGCGCTGTCAGTGCCCGCAGGCCTGTCATCGGAGGGCACGCCGCTGGGCCTGCAATTGATTGGCCGTGCCTTTGATGAGGCAACGATTTTGCGCGCTGGACAGGTTTTGGAGCAAGCCGCAGGCCCGCTGCCCAAAGCGGAAAAATGGTGGTTAGCCGCATGAGCTGGCCCGTAGCAGCGGGGCGGCCGGATGGATGTCCCCTGCAAGAACCACCCTATGAATATAAAAAGAAAACAATGAACCGGCTGCTGGTGGGGCGCCTGGTTTGAGAGGATCGGATTGAAAGACGAGCATGGCAGGAAAACCGGCTGCAGAATGCAGGAATATGGATGAGGTGCGGGCGGAAATTGACCGCATCGATGCGGCGTTGGTGGATTTGATCGCCGAACGCTTTACTTTTGTCGACCGTGCCTGGCAGTTGAAAAATGATCCTGAAGAAGCAACGGTTCCTTGGCGGATTCAGCAGGTGATTGACAGGGTGGTTGCCCGGGCGCGTGAACGGAACCTGCCCCCGGAACTGGTGGAAGCCCTGTGGCGGCAGATGATCGGCTGGTTCATCCAATATGAGGAGGAAAACATGCGCCACCGTGAAGCCGAAAACCGCAACAACAAGGCATGAGGCTGGAGGTATTTATTATTGAATTATTGCCTTTTCCATGCTTTCCGTGTCCCTTTGAAGGCTCTTCGTAAATTGAGCAGTATACGAATAAAGGTCAGGGGGCGGCTGGTATGAGGCCGCGCGTTCTCCAAAGGGTGAGATTCGAAGGTAAAGGGGCTTGCCTTTAGGAGGTGTGCGGATTTTCCACCCAAACGGAGTACCTAGAGCACAAGTCCTTCAAGTGGGCAAGTGGAAACTGATTTTTGGAGAGATTGTGCGGCAAAACAAGATTCCAGCAGGCTGTCGGACTTTCCGGGTTGAACGCGGTGTGAG
>WGBT01000300.1 GCA_015494185.1 Hyphomicrobiales bacterium
ATTGACGGCCAAAGCGGCGGTTTTGGAGGCCAAATTGAGCAAGGGAAAAATCGCGCTGCAAGTTTCTGCCGCAGATTTTTTCGATGGCAAGTTGCAGCTTGCCGCAGAGTTGACACGGCGCGGGCAGCAGGTCGAGCTGGCCGGCAGGTTGCGTCTCGATGAGGCGCGGTTGGAAGCGCTGCCGGGGGGTGGTTTGATCCCTGGCAGTGCCGAAACCCGCCCCCTTGCGACAGGAAACTTTGCCCTCAACGCCGATTTTGCAGCAACTGGCGTGTCGCCTAATGGGCTGGCTGCGGAATTGAACGGGGCGGGCCGGTTGGTGTTGTCACCAGGGGCGATACACCGATTTTCAACGGCTGCGGCGCGCACCGCTTTGCAGGATATCAATTCTGGCAAGGCTCAACCAACGGAGTTTGGCGGCCGTTTCCGGGCACGATTGCACTCTGAAGATCTGATTTTTGCGCGCCGGCAAATCCCATTTACAATTTCCGGCGGGGTGATCCGTTTTGATCCCATAACGCTTCGTGATGAGACCGGACGGGTTACCATCACCAGCTATATTTCCTTGCCAACATTATATTTAGACAGCGAATGGCGTTTGCAAACCGGCGCCTCGCCAGCAGCTCCTTCCGCACAGGCCTTGCCGCCGGTGAAGATTGTTTTTGCCGGTCCTTTGGCTGATTTTGGCAGGATCGAGCCGGTGGTGGACACCCGGCCGCTTGAACGTTTCCTTCAGGTGGTCAAGCTCAAAAAAGATGTGGAGAAATTGGAGCAACTCGAACAGCAAATCGAGCAGCTCAAAGAACAGAAAAAACAGTTGCGGGAGGAGGCGGAGCAAAGGGCGCTGCAAAACTGGTCAACGGAAGTCTCGCCCGCACCATAAGAGCTGCTTTCATTGTCATAACGGCCCGCTACTCTACATCGATCCGTGGCCTTTGATCGTCGCCTTTCGCCGTTATTGGGGGTGGGCTTGAGAATCGGCCGTCCAATGCCCGGGCGTCATGCGGGAACCGATGCAAAATAAGTCTCAACTTTATCGATCAAGCGGCGTTCGGCGTCAGAGGGCTCATTATCCGCAATGGCGATGGTGTGCAGCATTTTGACAATCAGCTCCCGGCCATCAGGTGTAGTCACATCTGCCAAAAAGCGAATAGCCTCCATGGGGTCGGGAATTTGATCGGGATGATAGCAATATTCGCGAAAATCGACCGGCTGGAAATTCGGCAGGAACTGTTGACAAATCCCTTCGGCAACCGTGATTTCCTGATCATCGATATAACCATCTGCGGTGACCAGAGCCGATGTCAGCGCATAAATCGCGTTGAGAACCGCCTGATCGAATTTCTGTTCTTCGGTGAAAGCGTCTTCTTGAGGCAGTTCGACAATTCCCATTCCCACCATCATGCGGTGTTCGAGGACAGTGAGCTCTTCCTCAAGCCGTTGCGCATCGTCAAAGATCATAATCGCGTTTTCCGCCGGCAGCCTTAGATCCGCCAAGGTGAAGTCGGGCTCTTCGCCGGTCAAGGCGAGCAGCCTTGCGCGAATCGTGGGGTGTGTGTCGGTGGGGTGGGGAATTTCCACCTCGAGCAGCTCGGAAATGCCAATCCCAACCTGATCGTGATCAATATCGTATTGCACCGTATTGGCAAAGGCCATGGATAGATTACGGGTTACCAATCCCTGATTGAGACGGTCAATATTGGATTGCTGGATGACCTCCCAAAGCTGCCCAAACATTGCCACCTTGATCAGGGCTGTGCCAAGGGCGGAGGCTGAAGAAACCTGCATCGCGGCCTGATCCGCTTCCAATTCCCGCTGGCGGCTGATGGCGGCTTCCTTGCGGGAAAAGATGCTATACATGAGTTTCAAAATGGCCACCACGGGCATGGCCATGAAATGGGCTGAGGTTTCCTCGCCGTCACTCATGGCATAGATCGTCGATCCAATTCCTGCATAAACAGGGGCAAATTTCAGTGAATAGGCGGTGTCTTGACCACGAAAATGCCCCAGCTCGTGACCCAGCACCGCGGTGAATTCCTGTAAGGATAACAACCGGCACAGGGGGAGTGAAAGAAACAGGGTTTCCCCGCGAAGCGCCTCTTTTTGTTCGGGCAGCCGGACATCGGCGCTGGTCACGAAAAAAGTGGGATCAAGACCCGCCACGATATGATCTGGTGGCCGCGCGCCAAGCCGGGCGGCGAGCATTTGCACTACCCGATGGATCTTTGGAAATTGCTCCGGTGTGAGAACCCGGCCAACCACGTGCGTTTCAGCCTTTTGACGGAGCCAGAACGCATTTTTGATCAACACGGCAAAAACAAATAGGGTGCCAAGCCCAATCAGGATTGGGAACAGCAAATGATACTGGTCGGTCAAATAGCGTTCCCATACAAAGGTGGCATAAGCCACAATGGCCCCTTGTAGAAGGCTCAGAGCAGCCAATAACAGCAGCGATATGCGCATCAAGGGGGGAAACACGAGGGCCATGCGCTGACGGCTCTGACCACTATACAAACCCGCCAGCCAGAATAAACCAGGGGGCAGAAAGCTTCCCAATGCAACGATGAGACTCCAGAATTTCAGCCGTTCAGTGTCATCGAAATCTTTGCAAAAGAAGGGGCGGACATAAAGCGGATTGTCTTTCGGCGCAGGCTGGGTGCAGGTGATCCGTAAAACATCAACAGGCTTGTAACTGTTTTTGTTGAGGGTTTTGTTGAACCCGTGCTGAATGGCCATTCCCGTGCCATAGCCAATGATCGGTATGGCAAGAAGAATGGCCAATAATTTTAGCAATTTAAGCATAGAAAATTCGCTCGGGATTCAAAACATCCAAAATATGGCAGATCAACAGGTGCCGCATACTCCTATAAAAAGAAAACAAGATAAATTCTTGTCTCAGCCTATGCTTTCATTTATGGAACTGCTGTTTGAGGGCAGGGCACCCCGGTGCCTCCAAGCCCGCAATAACCGTTTGGATTTTTCGCCAAATATTGCTGATGGTAAGCCTCTGCAAAGTAAAATACTGGAGCAGGTTTGATCTCCGTGGTGATCGGTGGATAGCCTTGGGCCGAAAGAACAGCGTCATAGGCTGCCCGAGTTTGCTTCGCGGCGCGCATTTGCTCAGCATCGAAGGTGTAAATGCCGGAACGGTATTGGGTTCCAATATCATTGCCCTGGCGCATGCCCTGGGTTGGATCATGGGCTTCAAAAAAGGTCTTAAGAAGGCTATTGTAGCTCAATTTTTCCGGATCGAAGACCACGAATACCACTTCGTTATGGCCGGTACGGCCGGAACAGACCTCCTCATAGGTTGGATTGGGGGTAAAACCGCCAGCATAGCCCACGGCGGTGATATAAACTCCCTCAAGCTGCCAGAAAACCCGCTCAGCCCCCCAGAAACAGCCCAAACCAAACAATGCCTTTTGCATGTTATCAGGATAAGGCCCTTTTAAAGGCCGCCCAAAGACGAAATGGGTTGCAGCCGTTGCGATCGGTGTGCTGCGCCCTTTCAGGGCACTTTCTTTGGAGGGCATTTCGATCGTCTTGCGATATGGCAACATGGCTAATTCGCGTATAAATTGATTTTATAACGTTTACGCCCGATCCAATAGAACAAAATGCCAAGCCCACCCAAGATCACCCAGCTTGGCCACAACAGAAGTGTTGCAATAATCGGATCCCAAAGCAGCGGATGAATCTGATCCTCAACCGCTTTTTTAGCAGCGCGCAGGCTGTCACGGTTAAACAACAACCATTGTTCGCCAAATGGTGTGACACAAAGTTGACCTTTGGACAGTGTCTTGGTGCCGTCGATAACGAGTGTGACCGTGGCAAACAGGAGCAAAATGATGCCAAGCGTTCGCAAAATCAGTTTCATTTACCCCACCTTTGGTTACCCCAAGTTTAAAAGCTTGTGCATTTGGCTTCACTATACAAATAGTGTCAGACCAGCCCTTCCATTCCATGATGAGACACTGGCATTTTCCCAAACTTTGTCAAGGGTGCAACCGCTTCGCGGCCACCGAAGGTGGCCCTTGACAAAGTTTGGGAAAATGCAAAATCGCTCACCATGGAATGGAAGGACAGGTCTTGGGCCGGTGTAATACCGGGGGGCTTTACCATTGACCGCATTCATCCTTTTTGTATCTCTTTGATTTTTCTCGTAAATTGAACGGGATACGCATGAAGGCCAAGGGGCGTTCGTATCAAAGTGTCCGGGGGGATGAGTAGACCTGGCATTACCCCTCAGATCACATGTTGATTTTGTACAATTGAGCTCACCTTCAACAGGTGTGTCCATCGTTTAGGAGATGTTTCTCCTGCTCTCTCTTTCCGTCAGCTTGCGGCGGCCCGGTCGCGTTCGATACGTTGTGAGGCGGCCTCGATGATCGCTTGACGCAGATCGGCAAGCGTGCCGGAGCGTTTGATTCGCGCCTCAACGTCTAGATTGTGGACGCGAATGATCGCCAACAGCTCTTTCTTGGTACGTCGTTTGCCAAGCTCAAATTTCAAGGCCGTTTCCCCTTTGTTGCGGATGATGACAACCGGATTGACTTCGGTTGGATCAAAACTGGCCGCACGTTTTTTGGCTTTGCGCGGTGTTTCGATATTGACCACACTGCCTTTGGGCAGGGCGCGCAACAGTTTTTTGGCAAAGGCCGGGCGCGCACGGGCTTCCTCGAGCACAACATTGAATAGCCCTTCCAGAATGGAAGCGGCATCCTGGGGAGGCTCTAAGTCTTTGGCTGGGGCTTTGACTTTTTCTGGTGATTTTGCCGGCGGTTTGGCGGCCATCAGACAAGCTCCGTCATTTTGTCAAGTACGGCTTCCCCAAGCAGCTTGATCTCTTCGGCATTCTCAGAACCATATTTGCTGGCGAATGTGCGCCGTGTCGAGGACCAATAGGCGGCGCGCGCGATTTGGACCGAATCGCTGATCTTGACGGGCAGGACGGGGTGATGATTCTTGATCAAATCCAGCCGGGCGCGCTGTTCTTCCAGGTTGCGGAATTTGGTCGGCAACGCATAGTAGCTGCGCCGGCGTCCATCACGGTTATTGACGGGAGAGGTCAGAAATTGTGAAATCCGATCCAGCCCATATTTAGCGACATAATCCAGTGTGACCGGCGTGATTACGATATTGGCGAGCAAAATGGCCGCTTCGGCAAAATAGGAAATACCTGGCGGGCAGTCGATGATGACGAAATCGAAGCGGTCTCCCAGTTCCTCGATGCCGTTTTGCATCATGCTCACGACGTGATCGCGCACACCGTTCAAATCCTGACCTTGCAGAACCAGCCGGCGGATATATTCACGCTCGGTTTGAGGAAGATCGGGATGAGAGGGAACAACAGCCAGATCCGGCGTCCTGTCGGTGCCGCTGATAACCAGATCGGAAGCGTTTTCGACCATGAAACTGGTCAGTGGCTCCCGCTTGTTATAGATGAAGGGCCAAAAGAAATAGTCGTTGAGCGTGCGCTTTTCGTTGCGCGCTTTTTCCCAGGCATTTTCACCGGTCAACATCAGTGTGGCGTTGGTCTGTGGATCGCAATCGATCAGCAGCACCTTAAAGTCGTTATTAACCGTGAGAGTTTCTGCCAATGTCACCGAAGTGGTGGTTTTGCCGACGCCGCCTTTCATATTGGCGACGGTAATGATCTTTGGGCTCATCGGTTCCCCGTCATCTTTCGCGTTGAATATGACCATCAAGCAAGCAGGTTTCGCGTTTATCGACTAAGGCTGATGCCTCAAGCCTCTATGATTTTGGCGAATCCGAACCGGTTGCTATTGCGATTGTCGATTTTTAACATGGCTGTGGCGTTCAGGAAAGCGGGAATGCGATGAAAAACAACGGTCAAACCAGCAACATTCATCAGGCCATGGCGGTGCCCATTGGTTCGGTTGCACAGGGCTCTGATTTTGAGGGCAACCGTGTCAC
>WGBT01000301.1 GCA_015494185.1 Hyphomicrobiales bacterium
AATTCGTCTGGCCCATCAAGCACCAGCCTTGTGCTTAAGCCAAAGGCTGGGGGAGCATACAGGTACAAGCCAGCGGCGTCGCAGCGCTTTACCGCGATACCAGAGATCACTGTTCGCACCGCGCTTGGCCCGAACAGAACTTGTGTGAACCATGCCGGTCAAGATTAAATTAAGGGCCATTGGTATAAGCTTTTGTTTCCTCCACTTCTGTTGATAAAGGCTTTAATGGACTGTCAAAGAAAGGTTATAGGGAACAAATGGAGATGCCATTGACTGAGGTGAGCCGAACTGCATGGAGCCCCATAAAAAGTTGTTAATTTTAATTGCGTGGAGCTCCCATATGAGCCGCTTCGAGGCTGCGCGCAAAGTCAGCATAGCGAATCTCACGGATCCGCGGCGCTTCTATGATGGTCCACGCGCTACTATCTTCCAGTAAAGCCTTGACGGCTAAATAATTCAGCCGGTGCCCCCCACGATAAGACCGAAATGCTCCGATGATAGGAGCGCCAGCTAAGGCTACATCACCAATGGCATCAAGTAGTTTGTGACGAACAAACTCGTCCTTAAACCGCAAACCTTCAGGATTTAAAACCCGATCATCGTCAAGAGCTATCGTATTTTTAAAAGACGCTCCCAGCGCCCGCCCAGAGGCCCAGAGATGCTCCACATCCTTGATGAAACCAAAGGTTCGCGCCGCTGCCACTTCGGCACAGAACCGTTCCGGCGTCAGCTCCATCTGGTAACGTTGCCGGCCAATCACCGGACTGTCGAAATCAATTTCAACATCGAAATGAAAACCATCATGAGGGGTAAATTCACAAAATCCCCCGCCTTCACTGACCCGAACGGGACGCAACACTTTGATGAAACGCCGTTGAGCTGGTAATTCTTTAATGCCCGCTTCAAGCAGTGCCTCAACGAATGGCCGGGCGCTGCCATCCATAATTGGGATTTCATGACTGTCAACTTCGATCACGGCATTGTCGATATTGAGCCCGCGGAAGGCGGCAATCAGGTGTTCCACTGTTGCAACATGGGCACCGTTTTCGCCGGATAGGACTGTACAGAGTGTGACATTGCTGACAGATTGATAATTGGCGTCGATTTGGGCTTTGCAATCATCTGCCATATCTGTCATCACGTCTGATGACGTTGATAATCCTGACGATGCCGAGGCAACAGCCTTGGAAGCTGTTGAAGTGGCAGCTGTGCGACTGATGAATTTAATACCTGTCCCAGCGCCTGCTGGCGAAATAGTGATTGTAACTTGCGCGCCACTATGGACGCCAATACCCGTTATCTCGATTTCTTGATTTATTGTTGTTTGACGGGCGCTGAATAATCTGTTGCTCATAGAATTACAAAGATTGCGCCGTGCGATCTCAGTCCCCATAAGTTAATGCTAGCGAAACAGAATTTCTGATTCGTCAGCCCCCCGAATGTTGGATTAGCCCGCAACGCACCACACAGCTGTGAAAACGCAACAATGAGCTGAGGTTTCGTTGTTATTTTGTCACTCTTAATTGTTGTTCGATTAGTTGTGGTTTGCCACGCGAAGAGACAGCTCCGAGCATCTTGTTTGTCCTTATGTCCCCTTGCAGAACTCTTAATTCTCCTTAACGAGGACCAGGCCTTTGATGAGATGCTGCCCTACTCCCTCCAACTGGTTGTGAGCTTACAAGGTGGAAGAGGGAGGCTCAAATCACTCTTTTTTACACTCTGTTACCAACTGTATCAGAACGTAACAAAATCCAGCATGCGACATGGCAGGAGGGCAATCCGATCACGATTTCAGATCGGATTGTTGGCGGTGTGATAAGCCATAATGGAGGGCCATCTAATCCTCGATTGGGGGCAGGGAACGGCGCAAAAAAGCTGGAAGTTCAATGACTTCTTCGTCATCGAGCTCATCTGATTCTTGATCATGTGAAAACGGCGTCAGCTCTGGCCCAAGCCAGGGAGATGTCATCGTGTCGTTAATCATCGAGGAAATTGTGGAAACAGGATCGTTTTCATCGAGAATCATTTCTGATTCCGCTTGTGTCTTTTTCGCCACAGATGTTTGCTGGTTAGGCCTTGCATTGAGAGAATCAGCATCAGGCGAATCAGAGATTGTCCTGGCTTTCTCGGTATTATGCTCAGCCTTAAGATGGTGTATTGAGCGTTTGAACAGTCCTGTCCGCTCAGCAAGACTTGTCGATTGGGTTCGTTTAAGGTCCGCAGCTAAAGGTGTGCGTACCGGGGAATGAATTGGATTTTCCTTGATCGCAGCACTGGCCTCGATGACATCTTCAGGGTTGAAAGTCAACTCGGCCTGCTGCACTTGGCTACGGCGGGAGGTGTGCAAATCAGATAACTGAACAGCCGGTTTATGGACCTGCGAGGTAGGCTGAGTTGATACCTTGTCTTGATGTGAGGGCTCTTGACGTTCCTCCTGGGAGGGGAGGCCAAAATGCGGTTCAATGCGGTCCTCGCGAATGATATTGCTGGAGTGGGGCTGTGTGGCTCTGTCCCGGCTCCCATCGTTTCCATCACCAGTGGCGACGAGCGAGACGCGGAGGTCTTCGCCAAGCGTATCGTCGAAAGTGGCGCCAACAATGATCACGGCATCATTGGCAACGCCTCCCTGGCGAATGCGCATGACGGCGGATTCGACATCTTTGAGGGTCAATTCCCGGCTGCCGGTGATCGAGATCAACAGGCCACGGGCCTGTTCCAAGGAGACGTCATCGAGAAGCGGGTTGGAAATTGCCATTTCAGCCGCACGGGTGCCCCGGTCCGGACCGCTTGCCTGCCCGGTTCCCATGATGGCTTTGCGGCCTTGCCCCATGACGATGCGAATATCGGCAAAATCCAGATTGATCAGCCCTTCATTGACCATCAAATCCGTGATGCAAGAGATCCCGCCGCGCAATACATTGTCGGCAAGGGCAAATGCATCCGTCATCAAGGTGGTTTCGTCGGCAATGCGAAGCAGGTTTTCATTGGGGATGACAATCAGTGTGTCGACGCAGGCCTCCAGTTCCGCAATGCCGGCTTCAGCGACAGCCATCCGCCGCGCACCTTCAAATTCAAACGGTTTGGAAACCACACCGACGGTAAATGCACCGGCTTCTTTGGCAGCTCGCGCCACCACGGGCGCGGCTCCCGTGCCCGTGCCGCCCCCCATACCGGCCGTGACAAAAGCCATATGAGAACCAGCAACCTGGGCTTTGATGGCTTCAAAGGATTCTTCTGCCGCCGCCTTGCCAAGCTCAGGCCGTGATCCCGCCCCAAGCCCTTCCGTGACTTTGGCGCCAAGCTGAATTTTGATGTCGGCTTTGGAACTCTTGAGCGCCTGGGCATCAGTATTGGCTGCAACGAAGGTGACCCCGTTCAAGCCAGCCGTTATCATATTGTTGACCGCATTTCCGCCAGCGCCCCCCACACCGATCACTTGAATGCGGGGTTTTAGCTCTACGGTTTGCAGCTCCTCGCCTGTTCCACTCATACTACACTCACATCTATGTCGCTTGGGGCTTATTGCATAAATTAAATCAAAGTAACTTTACGTAATTGCATTTAAGACTGGGTTACTTCGCACAACCCTGTGATCAGTTATGCAATTTAAAATTGCATATAAAGATCTTCTTTTACTTTTACGTTAATTTAGTGCTGATTTTATTTTATGAGCGGATGGTGTTGTCTCTTCAGGCCGTTCAGAAACTTTCTCGGAGCCAGCGGCTAACGCGTTTGGCATAGCTGGTTTGATTTGAACTGTCCGCATTGGTCTGCTTGTGGTCTTGAGGTGGATTGGACGAGGTTGTTTCAGCTTGGCTTGCCTGCAGCTCACTGCTTTTGATTTTCAAAAGACCATGCACCGCCGCGAAAGCGGGGCCGCAGGAAAATTCGCTGAATCCAGGATAACGGACCGGTTCCCGAATCTCGAATTGGCATCCCGGCAAGGCGAATTGCGCCATTTTCACAAGCCCCGCCAAATGGCTGCCGCCACCTGTTAGAATCAGACGTCCATGACACAGTGACGGGAACCCCGCACGGGTCACCCGGCCTTCCAGTGTTTCAAACAACTCAACAACCCTTGGCCGTATGATTTGTTCGATTTCGACAGGATTGGCGCTCGCAGCGGCCAGTTCTGATGGATTGGACAGTGCTAATTTGAGCTGTTCGGCATCGTCAAAAGAAAGACCTTTGAGCCGCGCGATATCGCTTGTCAGATTGTTGCCGCCCAGCGCCAGGGAATCGACAAAAATCAAATTGCCGCCAGAGAACATGGCAAGGGAGCTTAGCCCAGCGCCGATATCGATGCAAACCGCATGGTCAGCGGCCTCCTCGGCGGTCAAGACGGCAACGGCGCTGGCAAAAGATGAGGCGGCCATGACATAAGGTTCAAGCCCGCAATCCCGGACCGCTTTACTAAGTGTTTCAACCGGTGTGCGATCGGCCAGGACGACATGAAATTTCACCCGTAACGACTGCCCGCCATGTGTTGGCATCTGATCGCTTTCCGGCTGGTCATCGATCTGCCAGGACAACGGCACCAGATGTAAGGGCACAACCGACTGAGAGTCGAGCAGTTTCATCGCCTGAGCACTGGCCGCGGCCATGATATCGGCATCGGGCACACGGCCCTGTAATGGCAGATCAATACTGAGAATATCACTGCGAACGCGGCCGCAACCAATATGCAAACCGATATGATTGATGGAGCATCCGGCCACCGTTTCAGCATGGCGAATGGTCGACCGCAGCGCCCGGGTGGCTTTTTGCATATCCACAATCGAGCCGCTTTTGAAACCATTGGAACGGTGCACCGCCCAGCCAAGAATTTCAAGTTTTCCGTCTTCGCCACTGATCCGGGCGATAAAACACCCGATCTTTGCCGTTCCTGCATCGAGCACGGCGACAATTTTCGAGGGAACCTTGGCTTTGTCTTTTGTTGTGCTTGCAAACAAACTCATATGGCATGCCTCCCCAATGGCTGCCGGCTTCCTCGATGGATCAAAAAATTTCTGCGTGTTGCAGCATCTTTGGTCAATTGCAATGTCATTTGCCCGGCAATGCGTAGGTCGATGCTTTTTATTTCGCGTTTCAACAGGCCAAGCTTCCGGTCCAGCTGCGCCAGCGTTGACAGTGCTGCAACATGGCCGTCTTCTGGTAATTTCACCACCACCCCATTGGTCATTTCCAAATTCCACCGCCGTGCCGCCACTCGAACCGCTGCGCGTGTTTGCACCTGCAAGTCAGGGACCTTGGCCAAGGCATCGAGGATGTCGGCTGCGGCCAAATTGCCAGCGATACCCGTAATCAATGGCAGATCGGAATATTCAATGCCTGGATTGGTGCGAATGATATTGCCATCACGATCAATCAAAAACAGTTGGCCTTTGGTTTGCCAAAGGGCAAAGGGGCGGCGCTCGCTGATCGCGATATGAAGGCTTCCCGGCAGCCGCCGGGTAATCTCCGCATGGCGCACCCAGCCCAAGGCTTCCAACCGGGCTTTGGCCGCCTTGACATCGAAACGCAGAACCGAATGTTGGGTCACATCCCCAAGCGCTTGCCGTATGGCTCGATCGGACAGTTGTTGGTTGCCGGTGACAGTCACCCGTGTTACCGCCAGCCCATTTTTGACCAGCCATCGGTCCGCCGCATCAATCATCTGCTCAGTTTGGCTTGAAAGCCATGCTCCCGCAGCCAATAACAAGAGGACAGCCAGCAAAACATGGCGCAGCTTGCGTCTCCCCCATATAGAAGCCGGTTTTTCCGCTGGAATTTTTCCGCTCTTCACCACTGAAGTTCCCCGCATCCCGCAACCGGTCAAACTGGCAAGGGCGAAATTTTATCATCGGCCGACCGAAGCGTCTTCCACGATCCAACGCACCAAAGCCGCAAAGGAAAGACCTTCATGCGCCGCCTGCTCTGGGGCCAAAGAAGTTGCGGTCATGCCCGGCTGGGTGTTGACCTCAAGACAGAACAGGCCACTGCCATGCGGCTGGGCTTCATCGAGCCTGAAATCAGTCCGGCTGATGCCGCGGCAGCCCAAGACCTGATGCGCCGTGAGCGATAATTGTCTGATTTTTTCGTAAAGATTTGGTGAAAGGGGGGCGGGCAGAATATGTTTGGAGCCGCCAGGGGCATATTTGGCTTGATAGTCGTAAAACGCCCGTCCTTCAGCTGGCAGAATTTCCGTCACGGCAAGCGGCTTGTCCCCCATCACGGTGCAAGTGAATTCACGGCCTTTGATATAGCGTTCAACCAACAGCGGTTCATCTTCAGGGCCGTCGGCGGCAATCAAATCCCGGGGCGGGGCGGCGGCCGTTTCGTCGACAATATGCACCCCAACAGAAGAGCCATCGGCAACCGGCTTGACCACATAAGGCGGGCTCATCAGGTGCTTGGCCATGACTTCCCGGCGCGGCGCCACAAGACTTTCGGCAACCGGCACACCGGCGGATTGTAAGACCACCTTGGCCCGCGCCTTGTTCATCGCCAGCGCCGAGGCCAACACGCCGGAATGGGTGTAGGGAATCCCCAAGATTTCCAAAAGGCCCTGAACACAACCATCTTCCCCCCATTTGCCGTGGAGCGCATTAAAACAGACATCAGGTTTTAGCTGTGACAATACCGCCGCCAAATTACGGTCGGCATCGATCCGTGTGACTTCAAAGCCTTCCGCCTCCAGCGCCTGAGCGCACGCCTCGCCCGACTTGAGCGAAACTTCGCGCTCTGACGACCAACCGCCCATCAAAACGGCGACATGTGGGGTTGTTTTGCTCATAAAAGTATCGTTCCTTCAAAAGGTTGTCCCCTCATATCCCAAAGAAAGCCCCTCAAATTCCCGTCCGCATTCCGCCGCTTCGCTTAAGAAGCGCATTGTAGACCGTCTCGAAATCCTCGCCCTCTTTGAGCCTTGCCAACAGTTCGACCACAGCCGGCGCCCCGCCCGCTTGTTTCATCCATTTGCGCACTTCATGGGCCGCAGCCGTATAGTAATCGCGGATCGAGCCCCGCACGGCCGCCCATTGTGCCGGCGTGCTCAACTTGCGCATATCGGGCGGGGGACCTTTGGCCAACAGCTTCTTATAGGCGTCTTCAGAATGTTTGGGATCGTCTGAAACCACCACGGCAAGCCCTTCATTGAACCATACCGGCAAGACACCAAATTTGCCACGCCGTCCCAGGCGATAAGCAATCTCAATGTGAGTATATTCGTGAATGACGGTGGTCAGATCGCCCAGACTGGCCGGGGAAATCTGGAAGAAACGTTGACCATAGGCCGCGCCATGTTGAATTTGCCCGTTCCCGGGACGCGGCCCGCCAATACGCTCATAGCAATCCCAGGTGCTACAGGCGATGACCCTTGGATGACCGGAGGCGCGCCCGAAAAATGCCGCCACTTTTTGCCGTGCCTTGGTGTAATTCTGTAAAAAACGGTGCCGGTCTTGTGGAGACATTTCAATGCCCACATAGACATTGTCGGCGATTTCTTCGACTTCAAAAGTCGAGGTGAAAATCTTGCGCTCCATCAACGGCCCAGCACCAATGACAGCAACCAAGGCCGCGATGACAAGATAAAAGAGAAGATTGCTGCTTTTCATTGGCAAAGTGTCTTTATGGTGAAATGTTGCGGTAACAGAAGGGGTGAACTCTTCTTTCAAATATAAATAAGGTCATATTTCCCTTTGACTTTATAGTCAGTACCAATGCCCCCCAAAACGCTCACCATGGAATGGATGGACGGATCTGATATTGTCAGCCGGGGCTGTTGCGGGTGGAGGCAAATTTTATATTTCTATCCCCAAAACGGCTTGCAAGAGCAATCAAGGGTAATCAAGCCGCCTTGTTACGCCGCGGCAATCAGCTCCTCCGCATCGAGGGGCACGCCAATGCGCCGGATTTCCCATTGCAATTCAATGCCAGAATGCTCAAAAACCCGCTTACGCACGGTTTCCCCCAAACGCTCGATATCGGCGGCTGTGGCATTGTTGTCATTGATCAGAAAATTGCAGTGCTTTTCCGAGACATGAGCGCCGCCGATCCGTAAGCCGCGGCAGCCGGCAGCATCGATCAGTTGCCATGAAGAATGCTGCGGCGGGTTTTTGAAGGTCGATCCCCCGGTGCGGCTTTTCACCGGCTGTTTTTCCTCCCGATAGGCGGCGACTTCGCGCATTTCCTGCTCCAAAACGGCGGGATCGCCGGGCGGGCCTTCAAACACCGCTTCAGTGAAGATGAGGTCTTCTGGCGCACTGCAATGGCGATAGGCATAGCCCATGTCTTTGTTGTCCAACAGATGCAGATTGCCTTGCCGGTCGATGGCGCGCGCGGAGACCAGAAAATCACAGGTTTCGCCTCCATGGGCGCCGGCATTCATCCGCAGCGCCCCGCCCACCGAGCCGGGAATGCCGCGGTAAAAGGCCATGCCGCCGATCCCAGCCCGGGCAGCCGCCTGTGCCAGCCGCAGATCCGGCACCGAAGCGCCGACCCGAAGCCGCAAGCCGTCCTCAACGGTAATCTTGTTGAAACCACGCCCCAGACGGATGACCACCCCAGGGATTCCCCCATCACGCACAATCAGATTCGAGGCCAGGCCGATCACCGTGACCGGAATTTCCGTCGGCAGATTGGCGAGAAAATAGCGCAGGTCCTCTTCATCGGCAGGCTTGAAAAATAGCTGTGCCGGACCGCCCACGCGAAACCAGGTCAGCGGCGCCATCGGCTCATTGGCGCTCAGCTGCCCGCGCAACTCTCCCATCGCCGCCTTGACATCATCAAGAATATTCTCAAAGGCCATTTTTCGCTTCCCTTTGTTTTTTTCCTTGCCCCCTGTTTCCCAAAGCCTGACCGCAACGCCATAGCCACACATGATAGGTTCGATTACGACAGGATAACGGCTTCAAGCTGGCGTTTTTTGCGGGGATTGTTTGTGCCGACTCTTAGCATTGAGATATTTCGGCAGCGCGTTCATCCAGGCGGAAATCGTCCCCGCTCCCACGCCAATGACAAGGTCCCCCGGTTTGACCGTTTTTTCCATGAAAAGCCGCACCGTGGCTTCGCCATCCATTGTGACCACCTCGGCCTTGCCGCGCGCCTTGATCTTATCGGCCAGGACCCGGTGATTGACATCTGGTATAGGCGCTTCCCCGGCTTCAAACACTGGGGCCGCCAATACGATATCGGCTTCATCCACACAGGTTACGAATTCATCGAATAGATTTTGCAAACGGCTATAGCGATGCGGTTGCAAGATACAGATCAGCCGGCCATGGGTAATCGCGCGCGCTGCTTTGAGCACTTCCGCGATTTCCACCGGGTGATGGGCGTAATCGTCATAAAAATCGGCGCCATTGAAACTGCCGGTCTTGGTGAAACGGCGTTTGACCCCCCCAAAGGCGGCCAAGGCTTCACGAATGGTGTCGTCTGACAACCCCAGTTCAGAGGCCACCGCCACGGCCGCCAGGGCGTTGATGGCATTGTAACGCCCCGGAATCGGTATCGAGATATCGCGAATTCGCCGTTGCCCGCCTTTGGTTTTGGGGCCCAGATGGACATCGAACATCATTGCCCCGCCAAAGGCGCGGAGATTGACCAGTTGCACATCGGCCCCCCCGCTTTCGCCATAGCTGAGGATGCGGCGCCCATAACGGTCTTTCATGGTTTCCCGCAGCACTTCTTGAACACCCTTGTGATCATGACAGGCGACCAGCAGGCCATAATAGGGGATCTGCGTCATGAAGCGGGCAAAGGCGGCTTTCATCTTTTCATAAGAGCCATAATAATCGAGGTGTTCCGGATCCATATTGGTGATTACACCGATCTGGCTGGGCAATACGGCGAATGTGCCGTCAGATTCATCGGCCTCGACCACCATCCAATTGCTTTTGCCAATGCGGGCATTCGAGCCCCAGTCATTGACGATACCGCCATTGATCACCGTGGGATCCAGGCCGCCATGTTCCAACAAGGTTGCAATCAGTGAGGTGGTCGTGGTTTTGCCATGGGTGCCGGTTACCGAAATCGTGGCGTAAGTGCGCATCAGCTCGGCCAACATCTCCGCGCGGCGAATGACCGGCAAGCCCAGCCGGATCGCTTCTTCAAGTTCTGGATTGCCTCGTTTGACGGCGGTCGAGATCACCACATAACGGGCATTGCGCAGATTTTCCGCCGCATGTCCCACGAAGACGGTGGCACCTTGTTGCCGCAGCCGTTTCACATTGGCATTTTCGTTGAGGTCAGAGCCTTGCACCGCAATGTTTTGCGACAGTAAAATTTCGGCGATCGCACTCATCCCAATGCCGCCGATGCCGATGATATGATAGGGGCCAAGCCCATGAGGTATTTGCATAAAATTCCCGTCCTGGCATTGCCGTCATTGCCGCCGTCATTGTCGATCCGGCTGAAGTCTTCATTTATAACACGAATTATGGGTGATTCGCGACGCTTGCCAGCAAAAAACGCTCATTGACCACGGCGGGCCAAGTCTTCCACCAGATTCGCAAGGTCCTTGACCGCTTCAGGTTTGCCAACCGCGCGTGCGGCAGCTGCGGCTTGTTCGAGAATATCGGGCATTTCCATGACGCCACTGAGGCGTTCGGCCAGATTTTCGGGGGTGATGTCTTTCTGCTGCAGACAGACCGCCCCTCCAGCCCGTTCAAGCTCGGTGGCATTGGCCAATTGATCATTGTCCACGGCATGGGGTAAAGGCACTAGAATCGATGGCCGGCCAAGAACGGCCAGTTCGCTGACCGTTGAGGCGCCGGCCCGCCCGATCACCAAATGAGCAATCGCCATCAACTCCGGCAGATTGGTGAAGAAAGAGGCCAATTCGCAACGGATCCCCGCGTCATAATAGGCCGCGCGGACGCGCTCGAGATCTTCCGGCCGGCATTGCTGAACGACGATCAGCCGCGCCTTTAGGTCGGGGCGTAACAGCGCCAGGGCCGCAGGCACCATATCCGCAAAAAAACGTGCGCCCTGACTGCCGCCAAAGACCAGCAGGGAAAACGGCGCGCCCGGGCCTGAAGGCTGATAGGGCCTGTCTTTCAGGGCAAGCACCGCATCGCGCACCGGATTGCCGGTGAACACGCATTTTTCGCGAGCCTCGGCAGGCAGTTTTTGCACTTCGGGAAAAGACAGGGCAATGGCATTGACCCGCTTTGCCAACATCCGGTTGGCGCGCCCCATCACCGCATTTTGTTCATGAAGCAGGGTGGGGATCCCAAGCCTGTTGGCTGCCATGACCGGCGGGAAGGTGGGATAACCGCCAAAACCGGCCATCGCCAAGGGAGGTTCTTTTTGCAGCGCTTTTTTGGCCGCCCGCACACCACGCATCAATGTCAGTGCGGTTTTCATCACCGCAACCGGCGAACGGCTTTTAAGGGTTGCTGAGGGAATGCGGATGATGTGCCGCGCTGGAAAATTCTGCCCAAAACTTTCCCCGCGCCTGTCCGTCATCAAATCCACCGTATAGCCGCGGCGTGTAAGTTCTTCTGACAATGCAAATGCTGGAAAGAGATGGCCCCCCGTTCCCCCGGCGGTGACGACAATTGTTCCCTCTGACACTGGCTGACTCCGGCCTCCATGATTATTGGGATCATTGTTTTGCTGACATAAAGATTTTCATCTCTTAACGCCGGGCAGGAAATGACGCAACACGGCATAATCGATTTGGCCCATATTATTTGTAACTATGACGGGTAAGGGCCAAAATCGCTCCTGCCGCAAAGCCCATGCCAAGCATCGAAGAGCCGCCATAGGAGATGAACGGCAATGTCATGCCCTTGGCGGGAATAAGCCCGGCATTTACCGCCATATTGATCAGCGCCTGTAAAGCGATGAGCAGAATCAAACCACTGACGGCAAGATAGGCGAAACCATCAGCAAGAAGCTTGGCCCGATAAAGGGTCCGCAAGGTCAAAACCGCAAAAAACATCGCCAGTGCGGCGCAGGCCAAAATGCCATATTCTTCCGCCAAGACCGAAAAGATGAAGTCGGAATGGGCGTCGGGCAATTGCATCTTGATCCGCCCTTCGCCAGGGCCAACCCCAAGCCAGCCGCCTTCCAAAAAGGAGCGCAGCGCCCGCCCGGTCTGATAACCATCTCCAATGGTGGGATCCAAAAAACTGTCGATGCGAAACCGGACATGAGGCAACAGCTGATAAGCCATGACACCAGCAAGTAAAATCGTCCCCGAAAACAGGCCGACCCAGATCAACGGAAGCCCTGCCAGAAAGAAAAGCGTTCCCCAGATGACGGCAATAACCACGGCCTGGCCAAAATCCGGTTGCAGCGCCAAAAGCCCAACAAAAATCACCAACAGCCCGGTTGCAATCGGCAAGGCCGGCATATCCGTATGTTTTTGATATTCCGCAAACAACCAGGCCGAGAGAATGACGAAGGCTGGCTTGGCGAGTTCAGAGGGCTGTAACGCATAGCCGCCATAACGCAGCCAGCGCCGTGCGCCCTTGATCTCCGGCCCCGTCAGTAAAGCCGTGATGATCATCACAAGGGCAAGGGCAAACAGCGCCAGACTAAGCCTGCGCAACTGCCGCGGGTTGAGCTGCGAGACCGCAACAATCGTCACCAGTGACAGGCTGGCCGCGATGAGATGGCGGGAAAAAAAGCGAAAACTGCCGGTGTCAAGCCGTGCCGCGATTGCTGGCGAAGCAGCCAGTGACAGCACGATCCCCACCCCGAGCAGGCCAAGGATCAAAAACAAGAAGCCGCGATCCAGACTTTTCCACCACTGGCCCCAATCGGTCATAGAGAGCGCGCGCGGTGTAGACAGATGATTGGAATGATTGGAACGGCTGGTGATGACGCTGTCATTTTCCATTGGATTGTAATAAACCACATTTGACCTGACTGATGGTGAACGGTTCATCTGTTCCTTCTAGTCTGAATCTGTCCTTGTCTGCCATGGTCTCATCATGGAAGGTAAGGACGGATCTGACATTATACCAACGGTCCTTGGCCTTCATTCCTATAGCTTTCAATTTATTTCGATTTCGCCCCTTCAAAGGGGTACGAAAAACATGAGCCGTCACTGATAAATGCCGCCGGTATTACCGCTTTCTGTCGCCTCGAAGGTTCTTCGTTAATTG
>WGBT01000302.1 GCA_015494185.1 Hyphomicrobiales bacterium
TCAGAACATTGCCAAGATTGGTCAAGGCTGAAATCTCGGTATCGATTTTGTGGTCTCGGCAGGCCATTTGCAAACTGGCCCGAAAGGCGTCTTCTGCAAGATCATATTGTTTGGCATAAAAATGAGTGATTCCGGCTTGGAGATAGTCTTCCGCACTTTGCAGGGCTTGAATGTGATCTTCTTCCGCGACCGTATCAAGCCGGAGCGCGTCTAGCTCAGCTTCCGGTGAAGAAGCCCCACAAGCCTGCGCGACATGGATTGAACTGGTGATGACGAAGGCTAAACCAAAAATGATAGGGTGGACAAATTTCATTGTGTCAACAAGTTTTGTTGGACGGACAAATTTCACTGGCAAACCCTCATCTCTAGCAGATTCGACCGGGACGAAAACCATGCTGCCGCTTGAACGAAGGTTCCTTTTTGAGCTTGCATTCACACATATATGGAATTATGGAATGCCGCAGCGCTCTAACGGACAGCAAGTCGAGCCCCAAAACACCAAGGGTTTTCGCCCCTTTCTGCCTTGGTCCTCTCTGTCCCGTTCAAACAGTTACAAATTGACGGGGATTATGGGCCGGACCGGGGCTGAAATGAGGCAATGTTGTGGTTTTCCATGGCCTGTTGGAAAGGGAGCTGTTCGGCGCTGAAAAGTAACCGTCTCTAATCGCGGGCATGGCGGACGCGCCAAACCAGTTGAATGAGCTCGGCCAGTGAGGAGGCTGCGGTTTTTTCCATCACCCGGGCGCGGTGCGATTCAATGGTTTTCTCACTGATTCCGAGTTTTTCAGCCATCGCCCGGTTGGTCATGCCCGCCAAGATATAATCCAGAACTTCGCTCTCCCGCGGTGTCAAACTGGCGAGCTTTTCCCGGCTGCTGCGCAAGTCTTTCGATAAAGCAGCCTGTTCACGGCTCAAGGCAACAGCTTTTTCCATCAGATCAATGAAAGCCTCATTGTCAAATGGTTTTTCGATGAAATCATAAGCCCCTGATTTTAAGGCCCGGACGGCTGATTCCACATCGCCATAAGCGGTCATCACCACATAGGGCAAATCAATATGACGCTGGCGCAGTTTTTCCAGCAACTCGATGCCGGTCATCTCAGGCATGCGCAGATCGGCGACAATACAGCCATGATCGGTGAAACGCGCGGTGAGAAGACTTTGCGGGGAATGATGAACCTCGACCCGGTATGAGAGCGATTTCAACAACCAGGCCAGTGAGTCCAAAAAGGCTTCGTCATCATCGACCAGATAAATCACCGCCGTGTCGTTGCCGATTTGAGGCATTGGCCTTTGCTGCCGCAATGGTATCATGAAACCTCCGCGCAGGGCAGGCTGAACCGGAATTCACTGCCCTGATCTGATGTTCGTTCCAGCCAGATTTTGCCGCCGTGTTTTTCGATAATCGTGCGGCTGATTGATAAACCAAGCCCCAAACTATGTTTCGTGGTATCGGGACCGTTTTGTTCGGTGCCGGGACTTTTGGGATCACGCACTATTTTGGCGGAGACAAAAGGCTTGAAAATATCAGGTTGCAACTGTTGTGGGATGCCGCAGCCCGTATCGCGAATGGCAACCTCGACGGTTCCTTCTTCGGTGCGCTGGCTGCTAATTGCAAGCCGATGGGGAGGCGGTGTATTTGCCATGGCATCCATTGCATTGCGAATCAAATTCAGCAGCACTTGTTCGATTTGCACCGCGTCAACCAAAACGGGCGGCAGTTCCTGGCCCAGATCGAGTTCCAAGGTTATGTTACGGCTGCTTAGTTGCGATTTCAAGATGCTGATGATTTCGTGGATGATCCGGTTGATGCCGGTAAGCTCACGGGGTTGGGGGTCCTTGCGGAGAAACCCGACCATGAATTTGATCACCTCGGCGGCATGGGCCGCTTGCCCTTCCACCTGTTTCAAGACTTTCTGAATATCTTCCGGGGCGCAATTTTGAGCACTGAGTTTGCGGTTGCAACCGTTGACATAGTTCAAGATGGTGGCAAGCGGGTGGTTGAGATCATGGGCAACCGTGGCGGCCATTTCGCCAAGGGCGTTTTGCCGGGCCAAATGTTCGACCGCAGCCTGGCGTTCCGCAGCGGCCTGTTCGGCGATTTCACGCTGTTTGATTTGCTCGGCAAGGGTTGCATTGAGGGCCGCCAGTTCCCGTGTGCGGCGTTGCACCACCCGTTCGGTGCGCAAGGCCCAGATCCAGGAGATCAGCAGGGTTGACACCGCCATGGCAAACCACATCCAATATTTTTGCAAGAACGAAGCAAATGTCAGCTCCCCAAGCCCTTTATAAGGGCCGATTTTCAAATCCCGAAACAGATCATGCACCGAGCGGTAATCGAGCGGAACCGTCCAGCCCGCATATTCGCCAATTCGTGCCGCCTTGCTTGTGGGGGACATTTGCATAAGGGCGATGGCAACCTTTTGCGACAGCTCACGGTCGGTATGTTTCAACCGCGCAAAGGGCCACTCTGGATAAACCTTTGTCGTGGTAAGATAAGGAAACCCTTCGATCCGTTTCGGCTCCAGAATCCGCAAGTCGGAAAGTTTCAGTTTGCCTTCCGCGGCCATGGCCTCGAGCACGCCGGTGCGGACATTGCCAACATCCACCGTGCCGTTCAAGACCGCCTTGGCAATATAGTCTTGGGGAAAACCGGCAAACAGCAGCTTGGCAAAATCGCGCCATGGTTCAATGCCATGGCTTTTTAGGGTATGCCACGCGGTTTGAAAGCAAAAGGCTTCGGGGGCAACAGAGAGAAATTTCTTGCCACGGATATCTTCCAGAGTTTGAATATCGGTTCGGTCTGAGCGGGTGAAAATAACCGATCCCGCGACATTTTGATGGGAGAGTGGGGTTGCCGCTTTCAGGGTCACCAGCCGGCTGCCGCCATAACGCGAAGACAGGGTGATGTAATTGCCCGAATTGGTGATCATGAAATCGATCGAGGCGGTTTTGACGGCCTGTTCCATTTCCTCAAGGGTGTAAGGGATGACCTCAAAACGGTAGCCCGCGATGCGTTCGGTGAGATAGTGCGCTGTGGGGGTCCAGCGCTGGAGGGCGCGTTGTTTGCCGCGAAAGGCCAGCACTCCGATTTTGATCAGGGGCGTTGTCTTATTGGCTGTCTTATCTGTCTTATTGATATTGGGTGTTTTATTGATCGTCGTCTTGTGAGGGTCAGCCCCCTCGACTGTCCCGGATTGGGGCGTTGAGGCAGTGGAGGGCGCAGATGATGAAGATGATGCAGATGACGCAGCAAAGGCATAAGTGCCCCCTAGTCCCACACAGAAGACAAGGGAAACCGTTCCCAATACAATTCGCTTTGCCCCAAAGGCGCGAAAGAGTGTCATGACAAGGATCATAACCACGGGATAGGGATCACCATAAGGGTTACAACGCCGCTATTTCATCATATTGACGGCTGTTTTGTCACCTTGAAATTCGCAATATAAGGGGGAAGGGCTGTTAAGCTGTAAAATCAGCATTTGATCTGATGGACAGTGTTTTACCTGCGGCGTTTGAGCTTTATGCCTATACCGTTCAATTCATGCAATGGCGCTGATCTTAATATCCAAGTCCAAGTCTCAAGAATATCCAAGCCTCAAGATGTTGCTGATTGGGCGCGGTGTTCGCTCAAGCCCAAACGGGCCAGCTCATCGGCGCGTTCGTTTTCCGGATGGCCGGCATGGCCCTTGATCCAGTGCCACTCAACCTGATGACGTTTGGCGGCCTGTTCGACGGCCTGCCAAAGATCGGCATTTTTAACCGGCTTTTTCGCAGCCGTTTTCCAGCCGTTTTTCTTCCAATTATGAATCCAACTGGTGATTCCTTGGCGCAAATAGTCGGAATCCGTGTGAAGTTCCACCCGGCAGGGACGGGTGAGCGCATTGAGGGCTTCAATGGCAGCCGTCAGTTCCATGCGATTGTTCGTGGTTTCGGCCGCCCCCCCCTTGATTTCCTTGCGGTGCTTGCC
>WGBT01000303.1 GCA_015494185.1 Hyphomicrobiales bacterium
CCTTTCGGTTGAGAAATTAGGCGCCTCCTTTGATGCCGCACCAGTTTGATGGGGTGTGGGAGCAATCCCCCTCTTGACCCATGGCGCGCAACTGCTAAAAGCGGCCCATGGCCAATATGAAAACCACTCCACTGCAACGGATTCGTAATTTTTCCATTGTCGCCCATATCGACCATGGCAAGTCCACCTTGGCGGACCGCTTGATTCAGGTCACGGGTGGTTTGTCTGACCGGGAGATGAAGGAACAGGTGCTCGACAATATGGAGATCGAGCGCGAGCGCGGGATCACCATCAAGGCGCAGACCGTGCGGCTCGACTACAAGGCCCGGGATGGCAAGACCTATCAGCTCAATCTCATCGATACCCCAGGCCATGTCGACTTCGCCTATGAGGTGAACCGTTCACTGGCCGCCTGTGAGGGCTCGCTGCTGGTTGTCGATGCCAGCCAGGGTGTTGAGGCTCAAACGCTGGCCAATGTCTATCAGGCGCTGGAAGTCGATCATGAGATCGTGCCGGTGCTCAATAAAATCGATCTGCCGGCGGCGGAGCCGGAGCGGGTTCGCCAGCAAATCGAAGATGTGATTGGTCTTGACGCCTCTGAGGCGATTGAAATCTCGGCCAAGACGGGCCTTGGGATTGAAGACGTGCTTGAAGCCATCGTCAAACGGCTGCCGCCGCCGCAAGGCGATGCCGATGCGCCGCTCAAAGCGATGCTGGTGGATAGCTGGTATGACGCCTATCTTGGTGTCGTGGTGCTTGTGCGGGTGATCGACGGTGTGCTCAAAAAGGGCCAGAAAATCAAGCTGATGTCCACCGGCGCCGTGCATCTCGTTGATCGGGTGGGGGTCTTCCGGCCGAAACAGGAAATGACCGATGTGCTCGGTCCCGGCGAGATCGGCTTTTTCACTGCGGCCATCAAGCAGGTTGCCGACACCCGGGTTGGCGATACGGTGACCGATGAGAAAAATCCCTGCGCGGAAGCGCTGCCCGGCTTCCAACCGGCGCAGCCGGTGGTTTTTTGCGGCCTGTTTCCGGTTGACAGTTCCGATTTCGAAGACTTGCGCGATGCCATGGCCAAGCTCAGGCTGAACGATGCCAGTTTCGATTACGAGATGGAAACCTCCGCCGCGCTTGGTTTTGGCTTTCGCTGCGGTTTTCTTGGGCTGTTGCATCTGGAGATCGTTCGTGAACGGCTGGAGCGTGAATTCCATATCGATTTGATCACAACCGCCCCTTCGGTGATCTATCATGTCTACAAGACCGATGGCACCATGCTCGAACTGCACAACCCGGCCGACATGCCCGATCCGGTGCAGATCGAACATATTGAAGAGCCCTGGATCGAGGCGACGATTCTCGTCCCCGATAGCTATCTGGGCGCGGTGTTGAAACTCTGCGAGGATCGGCGCGGACGGCAAAAAAATCTGACCTATGCGGGCAGCCGGGCCATGGTCGTCTATGAACTGCCGCTCAATGAGGTGGTGTTTGACTTTTATGACCGGCTGAAATCGGTTTCGCGGGGTTATGCCTCGTTCGACTACAACCTAACCGGCTATCAGCCGGGCAAACTGGTCAAGATGACGATTTTGGTCAATGGTGAGCCGGTCGATGCGCTCTCCACGATTGTTCATGCCGACCGGGCCCAGGCACGGGGGCGGGTGATGTGCGAAAAACTGAAAACCCTAATTCCCCGCCATCTCTTCAAGATTCCTATTCAGGCGGCCATCGGCGGCAAGGTGATCGCCCGGGAAACCATCAGCGCCATGCGCAAGGATGTCACCGCCAAATGCTATGGCGGGGATGTCACCCGCAAACGCAAACTGCTTGAAAAGCAAAAGGCCGGCAAAAAGAAAATGCGGCAGTTTGGCAAGGTCGAGATTCCTCAAGACGCCTTCATCAAGGCGCTGAAGATGGATGAAGATTAGGCTGGCGGCGAAGAGCGAATTGCCTTCAGCTGTGAAAAATCGCTATTTGACTATTTAGCCCGTTGGCCAGCAGCGGGATTCTCTACATTTTTAGGCTCAGACCGGCCCATTTCGATATTCTTGCAATAGAAACCTACCCTCCTCACACACCAACCTGCTGTGCCCCGCCCTGTGTCTTTACAAGCACAGCGACGAAAAAAAACAAATATTCCGAAAAAAATCTTTGACTTTTCTTGTCAAGACGAAGAAATTACTTCCGTGGTAAGAATTAACATGTAGAAACAGCCACATCATAAGTATGTCTGGTGTTTCAGTTCATGTTTGCCATAGGTCATTCCAAGTTTTTCAAGAAGAAGTGAGTAGAGTATGGGAGGTTTTGCTATGGGTTGGAAAATAACCCTTTCCGCAGCCGTCGTCGCAATCGTGACGGCCTTTTCAGGAACCAACAGCCCCGCGGAAGCCCGCAGTGGATGGTGGCTTTGCTGGATCCCAGCTGTCAGCGATGGTGGCACCAAATGCACCAGACTGCCAAACAACTGGTACATTCCGGGCGTGCAACGTAAATATTGCCAGCATTATGTCTGGCGCTGCTCCAAAGCAACGTCGTATTTCCGGGTTTCCCGCCGCAATGTTCGTGCCCTTGGCCGCTATGCCAATATCTCAACCCTTGATCTTGGCGCTTATGCCTGGGTTCAGACACGGGTTTACCGTTAAACCGGTTTAACAGCGGAAGAAACGCACAACCATTGAGAACGCCTCTATTGACAACCACTTGCCAAGGGGGCGTTCTTAATTTTGTTCTATATCAGCCCCCCTGACCTTCATTCACATACCGTTCAATTGACGCAAAAATTTCAAAGAGATACGATAAAGCTCAAGCGGTCAATGAAAAAGACCTCCGGGGTGGTATGATTTGTGATGTCACGCCTCTCAGCCAGTAACGTTTCAACTGGCGGCTTTGCGTTCCCCAAGCGGGCCAAAAATCACCCCGCCTTCGCTCGTGATCAAACTGTCGAGCACAAAGACATAGCCATCAAATTTCTTCGCGAGATGAAACAGGGCGGCCCAGATTTTCCTATTGTCGCGGAATTCGACATCGGTTTCCAAAGTCACCACAGCCCGGCAGAAACTCAGCGCCGTGATTGCATCCTTCTGAGCCTGCTCATCGATATTCAAAGATTTGATATATTTGGTGAAGTCATCAATATGACCAGCCACGACAACATCTGGCATCATCTTCCACAACACGACATCGCCATTGATGGTATCCTCGAAATAAGCAACCGCCCCGGATCGCGCATTGACCATAATGGCTTCTGGAAAGGCAAGCCGTAAATCCGGGTTGCGGTGGGGAATAAAGATTTGGGCAGTTGCCGGCATAGCGTATCCTCAATAAATTCAAGAATTTGATTTCAACAGCATCCTTTGGATTTTTGTCCAAGAGTTCATTCTGTCCTACACCATGAAAGCAAAACTGCCAATGGCCAAGACGGTCATGTAAAAATTCCTAGTGTAATAGCCCGTGGGATACTGAGGTCTACGCTCACCCCTACAGGCAGAGGCAAATCAGTCCCTCCACCATGGAATGCAAGGACAGGTGCAGGCCGGAAGCCGCCATGAAGTCAGACACTGTCTGTCAGGTCAAATTCATATTTTTGGGAATTTTTGGGAATTTTGGGGAACCGCTGATCAAACAACCGATTCCACCGCTTTCTTTGGCCAATCGCCCATTTTTCGCGTCGGCCATAGGCGACAGGCCAGGGCGGCGGTGGGGCGGCAATTTCTTCAGAGGTTCCTCTACATAAATACATAACGATTACATACGATTCAAATGACTGGCCCCCTATTCTGTTGGCTGTAACAATTCACGTAACACTTGCGGCAACTGTTCCGGCAAGTCCTCGGCGATCAAACCGGGGCCGAAACGATTGGCCGCTTCACCATGCAGCCAGACCGCGGCGCAAGCTGCCTCGAAGCCGGCCATACCCTGGGCCATCAATCCCGCAATGATACCGGCCAGCACATCCCCAGCGCCAGCGGTGGCCAGCCAGGCCGGCGCATTGGCATTGATCACAGCACGTCCATCCGGTGCGGCGATCACGGTGTCCGCTCCTTTATAGACGACGATAGCCCCGCTCATCTGAGCCGCGGCGCGGGCAGCGGTCAATTTGTCGTGATCGGCAAGCGCCCCAAAGAGACGGGCAAATTCCCCGGCATGGGGGGTGAGAACAGTCGTTGCTTCGCGCTTGCGAAGAGCGGCAAACAGAGTTTCAGGTTCCGCCTCAAAAGCCGTCAAAGCATCCGCATCGAGAACCAAGGCAACCGCCGTGGCAACGGCACCCAACACCTCATCTTGGGTTTTTCTCCCCGGCAAGCCTCCTGAAAAACCGGGCCCGATCACCGCACAGTCAAGACGCGGATCCCCCAAAACATCATGCAGCGCAACCCGCCGACTGCGCGGCCGGATCATGATTGCCGTAAGCTGGGCTGCGGCCACCGTCACGGCGTCTTGCGGCACCACGAGCGTGACCAATCCGGCACCACTGCGCAAGGCCGCCCGCGCGGCCAAACGGGCCGCCCCTGTATGGGCTGCCGGCCCGCTGGCAACAGCA
Source organism: Hyphomicrobiales bacterium (assembly GCA_015494185.1). Taxonomy (GTDB): domain Bacteria; phylum Pseudomonadota; class Alphaproteobacteria; order Rhizobiales; family S144-35; genus S144-35. The sequence continues at coordinate 4,538 of WGBT01000303.1, forward strand.
ACATGGCCACGCCGATATTTGTGGGCCATGGCATCGGGGATCGGCAAACGCTGTTGCCAAAGCGCGGGACCATTGAGATAGGCCGCAGGTGTAATCGTTTTGAGGACTTCAGACTGAATGCCGATATCCGCAAGATGCACACCGCCGCAAAACATCCGGCCGGGCAACAAGACATGCCCCGGCTTGCGGCGGAAGAAAGTCACGGTCCTGTGGGCCTTGATAGCGGTGCCGCAGACCGCCCCCGTATCGCCGCTCACACCGCTGGGAATATCGACCGAGACAACCGGCTTTCCGCTGGCATTGACGGCGGTGATCATCTGCGCCGCCTCCCCCTCGATGGCACGGTTCAAGCCCGCTCCAAACAAGGCGTCAACGATCACATCGGCCTTTTCGATCAGCCTTTCGCTAAAAGGGGATACATCCCCATGCCATTGCGCCAACATCGCCTTGGCCTCGCCTCTGACCGCTTGCCGACCGCCGAGGATCACCAGCTGAACCTCGCGTCCTTGTGACGCCAGATGACGCGCCACAACCAAGCCATCCCCGCCATTATTGCCAGGCCCGCAAAGGATGAGCACGGGACTGGGAGCGGGAAAAAGCTGCGAAAGAGTAGCAAAAACGGCCAAACCTGCATTTTCCATTAATTCGGTGCCGCTTAGACCGGTCTCAATTGTCATCGCATCGGCCTTGGCCATTTGCCGATTGCTCAAGAGCTCCAACATAATAATTGCCTATTTTTCGATCATTTTCAGATTAATTTTTGATCATGCCTTGTTTTAAACAGGGGGTATGCATCTTTTTCTATGATTCTCAAGAACCTGTTTTCAAAGTCTTTTTGATGCATTTTTGAAGGTCATCCCAGACTTTGCACAAAAGCTTCCATTGGTTTTGGATCGGACACTATTTGGGCTGGAACTTGCTTCAGGAACTGCCTTTAATGCAGTGGCGAAGCCATGCTGTGAAATATTCGAGAAATCGCGAGTTTTAGGACGCTCATGAAAAAAATCGAGGCGATAATCAAGCCGTTCAAGCTTGATGAAGTGAAAGAAGCGCTGCAAGAGATTGGGCTTCAAGGGATTACGGTGACCGAAGCTAAGGGATTTGGCCGGCAAAAGGGTCACACCGAGCTCTATCGCGGTGCGGAATATGTGGTCGACTTCCTGCCCAAAGTCAAACTCGAAATCGTCATCGACGATGACATGGTCGAAAAATCGTTGAAAGCGATCGAAAGCGCAGCCAAAACTGGGCGCATCGGCGACGGCAAGATCTTTATTTCAAACATCGAAAACGCAATTCGTATCCGCACCGGAGAAAGCGGGAGCGACGCCCTTTGAAGTGGGGGCGTCTTTAATTTTTTCCAATTGCTGAAAATTGACAGTTCCACGATACGAAAGGTAGGGAGACTATGGTCAGCACAGACGAAGTTTTGGGAGCGATCAAGGACAAAGACGTTAAATTTGTCGATTTACGCTTTACCGATCCGCGGGGGAAATTGCAGCATGTCACCTTGGACGCTTCGCAAGTCGATGCCGATGTGTTCGAAGATGGGGTGATGTTCGATGGTTCTTCGATTGCCGGCTGGAAGGCCATCAACGAGTCCGATATGGTGCTCATGCCCGACAAGGCGTCCGCCCATATCGATCCGTTTTATGCCCAAACCACCATGGCAATCTTTTGCACGATTCTCGAGCCCTCAACGGGTGAAAAATACGAGCGTGATCCCCGGGGCACCGCTGAAAAGGCTGAAGCCTATCTCAAATCGACCGGAATTGGGGATCAGGCTTTCTTCGGCCCGGAACCGGAATTTTTCATTTTCGATGACGTCCGTTTTACTTCCGATCCCTATGATACTGGTTTCAAGCTCGACTCCTTGGAACTTCCCAGCAATACCGGCACCGAATATGAGATGGGCAATCTCGGTCACCGGCCGCGCACCAAGGGAGGCTATTTCCCGGTCAACCCGGTCGACAGTGCGCAGGATATCCGCTCTGAAATGCTCACAGTGATGGCCGAAATGGGGGTTGCCACGGAGAAACACCATCATGAGGTGGCCGCCGCCCAGCATGAACTCGGCATCAAATTTTCTCATCTGACCGATATTGCCGACAAAGTACAGATTTATAAATATGTTGTGCACAATGTCGCCAACGCCTATGGGAAGACCGCAACTTTCATGCCCAAACCGGTCTATGGGGACAATGGTACGGGCATGCATTGCCATCAGTCGATCTTCAAAAATGGTGAGCCGGTCTTTGCCGGAAATCTGTATGCGGACCTGTCGCAAGAATGTCTGTGGTATATTGGCGGGATCTTGAAACACGCCAAGGCTTTGAATGCCTTTACGAATCCGTCCACCAACTCCTATAAACGTCTGGTTCCAGGCTATGAAGCGCCGGTTCTTTTGGCCTATTCCTCACGCAACCGTTCAGCCTCCTGCCGGATTCCGCATGTCCCCAACGCCAAAGGCAAACGCATTGAAGTGCGCTTCCCGGATCCGATGGCCAATCCCTATCTGGCCTTTTCGGCGATGTTGATGGCAGGTCTTGACGGCATCGAAAACAAAATCGATCCCGGCGAAGCCAATGACAAGGATCTCTATGATCTGCCGCCCCAAGAGCTGGCCGAGATCCCAACCGTTTGCGGTTCGCTCCGTGAAGCCATTGAAAGCCTCAAGGCTGACAACGAATTCCTGAAAAAAGGTGGTGTTTTCACTGACAGCCAGATTGAAGGCTATATCGAGCTGAAAATGGAAGAAGTCGAGCGTTTTGAGATGACGCCGCATCCGGTTGAGTTCGACATGTATTACTCCGCCTAAACAAGGACCTAGGCGAACAACAATACCTTGGGACCTGCTGATACCGTGATCATTGGATGGCTTTTGTCTTGTGTGCGCGAAAGCGATTAATGGCATTTCCAATGTATTCGGCTAGCAACAGGCCCAAGGTGATCAATCAAACCTGACACAACAAACAAAGATTGCCAAACACGCTCCCAAACCATTGACCATCTCCTCAAAATCTGTCCTACTCCTATTAAGTCAGGCCGTCATTCCCTGCCACATCGATCGCACATAGACTTTTTCATGTAAATTATATGAATGGGTTGACAAACCATGCCTTATTTCTGCTATTGAGGCCTTGGCTTAGGTGAACGCCGAGTTTGAAACAACGGTCATTTCAAGAAACAGGAGTCATCATGGCAGAAGAGCCCATCGTCGCCCAGGCCGGGCCTTATGAAGTTGATGTCGAGGAGGGCAAGCGCTATTTCTGGTGCCGGTGCGGGCGTAGTAAAAACCAACCTTTTTGTGACGGCAGTCACCAAGGTACCGGGATTGAACCCCTTGCTTTCAAGGCCGAGGCGACTGAAACGGTTTATTTGTGCGGCTGTAAACAGACCGAGGATGCACCGTTTTGTGATGGCAGCCACAATGTCGTGTAGCTATTCATCCTACTGAACAGGGCCAATGGATCGTGCCCCATCGGAACTTTGGCCGTGGCCTTGATGGGGGGATTTCGGAATACGCTCAGGGCATTTGCCCACACAGAAAGGCAAGCCTCACGCAAAGCAGGACGGCCTAAAGCACAAATCCTTCAAGTGGGAACTGGTTTTGAGGTAATTTGTGCGACAAAACAAGTTTCTAGAGCAAAATCTGATTCCATGTGATCCGATTTTGCTCTAGTATGAAGATTTCGTGGGGCGAAGGTTTTTAGAACATGAGCGGAGATTGTTGTCAGAGTGCCCCCCTTTTCGACGGCATGTCAGCCGCATTCAAGCGTGCATTGTGGGCTGTGATTGCTATTAACGGGGCTATGTTTCTGATTGAAATGGCTGCGGGCATTGTTTCGGGAAGTCAGGCCTTACAGGCCGATGCGCTTGATTTCTTTGGTGATACCTTGACTTATGGCATTTCTCTTGCCGTCATTGGCCATTCTCTAATTTGGCGCACCCGTGCGGCAATTTTCAAGAGCCTGTCGCTCGCGCTTATGGGCTTCTGGGTGTTGGGCAGCACCTTTTATCAAGTGCTTGTTCTTGGGCTTCCCAACGCGGTCACGATGGGGGTGATCGGCTTTCTGGCACTGTTCGCCAACCTATTCAGCGTGTTTCTCCTGTATCGTTATCGTGATGGTGACGCCAATGTGCGCTCGGTCTGGCTGTGCTCGCGCAATGATGCCATTGGCAATGTCGCTGTCATGGTGGCCGCTGTTGCGGTGTGGTGGCTCGCATCCCCCTGGCCGGATTTACTCGTTGCCGCCGTCATGGCTAGCCTGTTCCTGTCAAGCGCAATCAGCATTCTGCGCCAGTCCATGGCCGAACGGAGCGCTGCAGAAGCCTGCAGTTCCGGCAATTGCAATGCAGATCAAATAAGCCCCCACCAAAGCGCCAGTATCAAATGAAGTTGTAATCGCCCCCCGGCCTTCATTCCCATATTGTTCAATTTATAAAGCATCTTCAAAGGGATAGGGGGCAAAGGGATAGAGAAAGCATGCCCCTTCAATAATAAGGGCTTTCGGTGTAAAATCCAGTCCCTAACCAAACTGACTAGAACAAAATCCGATCACATGGGATTGGATATTCACTTGCGAATCTTGTTTTGTCGCACAATTTACCCGAAAAACCAGTTCCCACTTGAAGGACTTGTGCTCTGATGAGACAATCTCAACGTCCTCCATTTCCATGAGAAGCAATTTTGCATTTGGGACTGTTTCTGAAAGAGGGTGAGCGGCATTTCAACTGCCGTGATCCCAGGATAGAAACCAGGTAATTAAAACAATGGGTTAAGAAGCATATGGGGTCGTTATCCAGGACAGCCCCTTGCATTTTCATCGGAATTTCTTCTGCGAAAAGAAATATATAATACCGGAGGTATTTATGATTGACTTTTTCATGATTTCCGTATCCCTTTGAAGCTTTTGCATCAATTGAACGATAGATGAATGAAGGTCAGGCGGCGCGGGTATAAATTGATGGTATAGGAATGGCTGCGAGCATTGAGGTAGAAAAACAAATTTCGGGGCGAAGGGGGCGAAGGTGTGGGTGAGCCCAAGCACCGTCAATCCACGCAAATAGGGATTTGGATAAATGAAGGTTGTTATTGTCGATTATAATTCCGGGAATTTACATTCTGCACTCAAAGCCTTTGAACGTGCCGCATATGAGGCTGCGATTACTGCCGATATCACTTTAAGCGCCGAGCCCGCCGACGTTGCCCAGGCCGACCGAATCGTGCTGCCAGGAGTTGGCGCTTTTGCCGACTGCTACCTTGGCTTGGCCCGTGTTGACGGTATGCTCGAGGCCCTTGAAGAAAGCGTTCGGCGCAAGGGGCGCCCCTTTCTTGGCATTTGCGTCGGCATGCAATTGCTGGCCACGACGGGAAAAGAGCATGGCAACCACAAAGGTTTGGGCTGGATTGCGGGCGAAGTCCGAAAGATCACCCCTGAAGATCCAACCTTGAAAATTCCCCATATGGGCTGGAATACGCTCCAAACAACGGGCAAAAATGGCGCCCATCCGCTGCTCGATGATCTCCCTTTGGGCGAGCAAGGCTTACATGCCTATTTCGTCCATTCCTATCATTTCGTTGCTGAAGCCCCCCACAATGTGACCGCCGTGACCGACTATGGCGGCCCGGTGACGGCGATGGTTGCTTCTGATAATATCGCAGGCGTTCAATTTCACCCCGAAAAGAGCCAGCGTCTGGGCCTTGCTCTGATCGCCAATTTTCTCAGCTGGAAACCGTAATCCGAATGACTTTTTATTATACACAGTCCCTCTTCCCCCCTTCTCCCCCTTCCCCGGTAAACTTTTGTGCGTGCCGTGCCTTCGCCCAACATAGACAC
>WGBT01000304.1 GCA_015494185.1 Hyphomicrobiales bacterium
CATCAGCTTCGTTCGCGCCCTGCAAAAGGCAAACGGCATTTATTGAGGAGCTGCCGAGGGCTGCAACTATCCATAATGTTTCAACTGAAGTTTTTTGTGGCACCTCAACAGGTTGTCGATCGTGAGATTTAATCTGCAGATGGGTGGTTGGTGGTTTGGCGCGGAATAGAGGGGCGCCAATTGTCGCGCTGATGGCTCTGGCCCATGCAAAGGCGTGTACAGATATGGCGGCGTTCGCCCGTATCAAGCGCGATTTTCCCCTGAAATTCACTGAGATGAAAAATGGACCGCCGTCGCACGATACGTTTTCCCAGGTGTTTCACCTGCTCGATCCCGCCGCCTTCCATGGCTGTTTTATAAGCTTCATGCAGCGCTTGGCAAAGCGCTGCAAAGGCGTGATTGCGCTTGACGGCAAGGTGCTCAGGCGGTCCATGAATAAGGCGAAAGGCTTTTCGCCATTGCATCTCCTGCAGGCCTTTGCGGTCGAGGCGCGACTGATCCTGTGCCAGCAAAAGGTCGGCGAAAAGTCCAACAAAATCACCGCCGTGCCGGAATTGCTGAAGGGAGCCGCTATAAATGCATCTGCTCCCCTCCACCTCCTTCTTGGCTTCCCGCCATATTTTGGCCCCCTGTGACGGAATGCGATTGCCCTGTATCCCCTGCAGTCGATCTCTGCAAGACCTTCTCCCCAAAGAAAAGCGGCCCCCTTAATAGAAGCCGCTTTCTAAAGATGGCAAAGTTTTGTTGGCAGCGAAATGCCTCACAAAAGCCTCAAACTGTTTAGTTCCGCACCGCTGGGGTCTCGACAGTCAGGCCATTGCCACGCCAGGCAAGATAAAGTTCAAGATTGTTATAGACATCAGAACCTTTCTTGAACGGTTTCGCGCGAACCTGTTTATTACAGCCCCTGAAGCGGCGATGGAGCGAGCCTGGTTTCTGCCACTTCAAGCGGTAGACTGGAAAACCGTTGGATTGACCCTGAGACAGGGTATTCATGCGCAACAGATTGCCATAATTATTTTCATGGCAATGAGCACATGACATATCCATCATACCGCGCCGTTCATAGTAGAATTTTTTACCGGCTTCCCAAAACGGTTTGTTTTCCGCCGTGACTTTCACATTGATGGGCATGCCATGCGACTGACGCTTAACATAAATCATCATGCCCAACATTTCTTTGGAATCAAAATCCTTGAAGGGTTTCGCCTTCATTTTTTCAGTTCGGCAAAGATTGATGCGCTGCTCAAGACTGATCAGCTTTTTCCACGGCTTGTAATACATCGGATATTTCAGCGCGACACCTTTCATAGAAGCCGCCGCATCCTTATGGCAACTGGCGCAAGACTTGCCCGCAGCGCCTTCAACCTTGTTCCACAGCGCTTCGCCCTCAGCATACCAGAGCATACCAGGATTATCGAATTCATCATCCTGTGCCGCCTGGGTTTCCTTTTTGGCGAAGTGATAGCCAGACCAGACCTCTGACAATGGAAAATCCTTGTCTTTCGGGATGACGGGCTTGGTCTTGCCATCAGCCGCCAAGACCGGCGTTGCAAGAGCCGACAGCAAAAAGGCTCCGCCCAACGCAATCAGTGTTTTCCTTCCCATAATAATCTCCTCCTTGCGTCTCGTCTCAACGGCCTTCGGTTTGCAATAGCCCGGGGAGTAACGATTCTTCTTAAACGAACGCTTTTCCAAATGAACAGTCTTGGGTTCATGATCGGCTCTGGATTGGCCCCGGCCCTTACTCACCACCTCCAGCGACAAACGAGCGACGCAACTTCCTCCTCGGCGGTTATTTCAATGTTTTCAAATAAGCGACAACGTCTTCAACACGGGATGGTGACAACATCACCTTACCTTTGCAGTTCTCTTTGATGCGCACAAACGGCCCGTCCTTATGGAAGGCAGGCATAATCGTATCCGGGAAGACTTTCTTCGGATCAACGATCAACATCCGTAGTTCGCCTTCAGTATAACGGCTGGCAACACCATCCAACTCCGGTCCCACCTCACCATGGAAGCCATATTTGGCCTGGCTCTTCAGATCGCCGGGTTTGACCAGTTTCAAAATTGCTTCCACTTTATGACACGCAATGCAATTGCCAAGTTTGCGGTTGACAATCCATTCCAATCCCTTCTTCGGATCACCAGGCTTGCCGGTCAGCGATTCATTGATCGCCACATCGATATTTTTACCTTTGGAGATCTTGTATTTGGCTTGTTTGGCATCAGCCTCCTCGGCCAAAGTCTTTGAATAACAAGGCTTGGCTTTCTTGGCTTGGGCCGTTGCCGGCATTGATGAAAGTGCGAAAACACTTAGCAATGCGGCCCCAAGAGCCAGATATGTTCGCTGCATGGTTCCCTTCCTCTTTTCCTCGTCGAAATTTTTAATTTCCGAATTCAAGCACCATCTCGCACTGATTGTCTCACCTTGATTGGGATTGTCTCACCTTGATGAGCACATGATCGCTTGCCGATCGGTTTCCGGCATGATTGCTGATCGGCGGGGTAATCAACTTGTTGGGCCTATCGCATCGTTGCTTTGAATCGCTCGACTGTCAGTACCCTGCTTTCAAGCCATCATCCTTCACACCATGATCCTCGGTCAAAGCCCTCCCTCCCACCTGGCTGTTCATCCCATCAATTCTACTCTACACAGATTTCACGGCGGCATTTGAGTTCTTCCCATACCGGCTCTCCTCATCTTGAATTGAGCAGCCAAGTTGACGTGACCACCGAAGTCCTCCTCTTGAGGCTGCGATCTTTTGCCGCTCCCGTCAACTCTTTTCTCCCCTCTTCACGCATTTCTTTACCGATTTTTTCTCTTTACAGACAAATGCTTTAACCTTTGCCCCAATCAATTAACCTCTCGAAGAATGAAAAGCCTTCTCACCATGACTTAGGTCGCCTCCCCTGGATAATCGGCAATGCCTGGATCTTTGAGGACATTGACCAGTTTGGGATGATTCACCTTCTTCAACCGGTAAACATTATCGCTATCTTTGTTTTTCAAGATGTGATCCCGCACCACATCCCACATCAACCGCCCTTTGGGCGTACGATTGACCACAGCCCAACCGGCAACCTTGTATGTCTTGCCGGGTTCGATTGGCGTGCCATCGTCAAGCCGCGCATCAGAGATACGTTCATAAAGTTTCTTGGTGGGATCAATGGTGTAATCCATGCCGCCAACACGCACCATATCCCCTCCCGATTGCAGATAGGGATCGGGATCAAACAGGTTGTCCGCCACAGCCTCGAGAATGTCGAGCAACTGCTTGCCCGTCATCTCCGCAACATAGGTTTCGCCATAAGTCATGGAACACTGGTTCAACACATCTTCCATGGTGATCCAATCACCTTTCAGCGTTGTGGTCCCCCAACGCACACCAGCGGACATGGCAATATCTGCGCCATATTCTTCGCGCAAAGCATTGCAAAGCACTTGATCCCAGGTCCCCATGAAATTGCCGCGGCGATAGAGTGTGACCCCCGCAATGGCCAGCTTTTCTTCCAAAATCGCCTTGAAGCTTTTGCCATTGCGCAACTTACTGTTGGAACGTTCGGGATTGCGGCTTGCAACCACCTTGTCATCATAGATTTGGGAGCGCATCTGGTCGAGATAGGCTTGCATCTCCTTGTCCGCCGGCAACAGATTGGCAAACACAGGCAACATCTTGTAATGGGCTTGTTTCAGCTTACCGCCTTCAAACTCCAGATCCATCGTCCCAACAAATTTGCCATTTGAGCCGGCATTGGTTACCAGACAAGTGCCGCCTTCCTTGTCTTTCACAGGGATCGCCATGGGAATCCCGTCATGGGTATGACCGCCGAAAACCGCATCAATTCCCGGGCAATTCTTGGCCATCTTGATATCCACATCCATACCATTATGCGACACCAAAATCAGCGCATCGGGTTTTTCTTCGCGGCGAATTTTCTTGACCAGGGCCGCCATGTCGTCTTCACGAATGCCAAAGGACCAATCGGGGAAAAATTCCGGCGGATTGGCATTGGCGGTGCGGGGAAAGGCTTGCCCAACAACGGCAATCCGCCGCCCGCCAACCTTCTTGATGACATAGGGCCTAAAAGCGTGCCCGGTTTCCTCGTTATAAAGCCCGCGGCCACCATATTTTTCCACCAAATCCAGATAACTGTCCTCCATCAAGGAATCCTCCTTGACCCGGACATTCTGGCCGATGAAATCCCCCTTGAACAGCGACACATTGTGGAGCACTTGGCTTTCCGGATAGGTGAATTCCCAGTGCCCCACCATCACATCAACACCGAGAATGTTCGCCGCTTTGACCATATCAACCCCGCGGGTCCACAAGCTGGTGCCCGAGCCCTGCCAGCTATCACCACCATCAAGAGTAATGGTGTTCTCAACCCCGCCGGCATCGCGGCGCAAACTATCAAGCAATGTCTTGATATGGGCAAAGCCCCCCATCTTGCCGTAGCGCTTGGCATTTTCCTCGAAATTCAGATAGGTATAGGCATAGGCATAAATACCATTGGGATCGGTCGGCAGTTTGAGATATTCAAGCAATTTCTTGCCAACCATATGCGGCGGGCGTCCAAAGGCCTCTCCCATGCCGAGATTGACATTCGGTTCGCGGAAATAGATCGGCAACAATTGCGCATGTACATCGGTGATATGCAAAATCCGCACATCTCCCTTCATGGGTAACTTATAAAAGTCTTTCGACACACCCGCTTGCGCATAAGCGTCTCGTGACCACAACCACCCAGCACTACCTGTTCCGGCAATCAGACCTCCAAGACCCAATAGCTTCATGAAATTGCGGCGATCAATGCGGCCCAGCAGCTTCATGAGATTGCGGCGTTCAATATAAGACAACGTTCTCTCCCCGGAATTCAATCGTTCGTACCCGATTTCTCGTTGCGCGATTGGAGCGCATCTTCTTTTACCCTGGTTCTTTTTCTTTTACCCCGGTTCTTTCACCCTTTCACCCTCGCTCTCACTTTCGCACCGTCTCAACGAGCATGATGATTTTTAAGGGCAATCACTCCAATGGTCGCCTTCTTCTCACAATGTCACGTTTCATGTAATGTAATGTCTCATGTTATGAGATTACGTTTCGCCATAAAGGGCAAAAGAAACTTCTTCGTGAGAAAATCAACCTCGATGAGCCCACAGCACTTTAAAGTTCCCACCTTTTCCTGTCTTTCAAGTGTCTTGAATGGAGCCGCAAAGATCAATCATCAGCCTTTGCCTTCACCTTGCTCAGCTTCAAATTGAATATTGCCATCAAGCTTAGCTCACTCCGCATCATTGCGGCTGGCCTTTGTCAGCACCGGTTTCGAGTTTGGCAAACATCCCTGGCACCACAAGGTCATCATGGCACTCGGTTCCCTGGCGATTGCCTTTTTCGGGCTTTATTGAACCATCGAACGCCTACAGATGATCTAAGACTTCAATGGCCCAATGAGCCGGAGCCTTGTTGCCCTCCCTTCGACTCTCTCCCTTGCTTCAAAGAGAAGCCAACCTTAGAACACCAGCCTGCAATCGCAGAGAAAAAGTTTGGCAGGAGCGGCTTTGCCCTCACTTGCCAAGAAAGATAGCCCGGCCCTGTTCTTAACAGCAATTGGGGAATCCCCTGAGGCTGTCGCAGATCCCGTCTTAAATCCAATAATGAAACAGTTACCCGCCCCATTCCCCCACAAAGGACGAAATGGGGCCAAGGCTTTGCTGCTTCTTACGCCGCCTGGTTTTGCCGGTTGGCAATGAGATCGTCGACCACGGCGGGTTCGGCCAGCGTCGATGTATCGCCAAGATTGGCAAAGTCATTCTCAGCGATTTTGCGCAAAATACGACGCATGATCTTGCCAGAGCGGGTTTTGGGCAGGTTGGGCGCAAATTGAATGAGATCTGGCTTGGCAATCGGGCCGATTTCTTTCCCGACCCACTCCCGCAACTCGGCTCGCAATGCCTCGCTTGGCTGCTCGCCATTCATCAAGGTCACATAAACATAAATGCCCTGCCCCTTGATCTCATGGGGATAACCGACAACCGCGGCTTCGGAAACTTTCGGATGGGCCACCAACGCCGATTCGATCTCAGCCGTCCCCATCCGATGACCGGAGACATTGAGCACATCATCAACCCGGCCGGTGATCCAGTAATAGCCATCGGCATCGCGGCGGCAGCCATCTCCCGTGAAATAACTTCCCGGATAGGTCGAGAAATAGGTTTCGACAAAACGGCGATGATCGCGGAACACCGTCCGCATCTGTCCCGGCCAACTGTCCCGAAGCACCAGATTGCCTTGCCCCGGACCTTCGATTTCCCGCCCATCGGCATCCACAAGGGCGGGCTTGACGCCAAAAAAGGGCCGGGTTGCCGAACCAGGCTTGAGCTTGGTGGCGCCCGGCAGCGGCGTGATCATGATGCCACCGGTCTCGGTTTGCCACCAGGTGTCGACAATGGGGCACCGGCTGTCACCAACCACGCGATAATACCACTCCCAGGCTTCCGGATTGATCGGTTCTCCCACCGTGCCAAGCAGTTTCAGGCTTTTCCGGCTGGTCGCTTTCACCGCCGCATCGCCCGCACCCATCAAAGCCCGGATCGCCGTCGGCGCGGTATAAAAGATGTTCACCTGATGCTTGTCGCAGATCTGCCAAAACCGCGAGGCGTCGGGATAATTGGGCACCCCTTCAAACATCAAGGTGGTCGCACCGTTCGCCAGCGGCCCGTAAACGATATAGGAATGGCCGGTAATCCAGCCGACATCCGCGGTGCACCAGTAAATGTCGCCATCATGGTAGTCGAACACATATTGGTGGGTCATCGAGGCATAGACCAAATAACCGCCTGAGCTGTGCAACACCCCCTTGGGCTTGCCCGTGGAGCCTGATGTGTAGAGAATGAACAGGGGATCTTCGGCGTTCATCGGCTCCAGCGGACAGTCATCCCCGACATGTTCGAGCTCTTCATGCAACCAAAAATCCCGCCCCTTGGTCCAGGCGACCTCCGCATTGGTATGCCGGATAACCAGCACTTTTTCGACCATCGGACATTGCGCAACAGCCGCATCGGTATTGGCCTTGAGCGGCACCTTCTTGCCCCCGCGCACTCCCTCATCGGCGGTGATCACGATCTTGCTGTCACAATCGATGATCCTTCCTGCCAGGCTGTCGGCGGAAAAGCCGCCAAAAACCACCGAATGAATAGCCCCAATGCGCGCACAGGCCAGCATGGCATAGGCCGCTTCCGGAATCATCGGCATATAGATCGTGACCCGGTCACCCTTTTCGACCCCCAGCCGCTTGAGCACATTGGCAAACCGCGAAACTTCGGCATGGAGTTCACGGTAAGTGATTTTCTTGTCGCGGTCCGGTTCATCCCCCTCCCAGATGATGGCCACCTGATCGCCCCGGGTTTCAAGATGCCGGTCGACACAGTTCCCGCAAACATTCAACACCCCGTCTTCATACCATTTGATCGAAACGTCATCCTTGCCATAGCGGGTGTTCTTGACCTTGGTGTAAGGGGTGATCCAATCAAGCCGCTTGCCATGTTCGCCCCAGAATTTTTCCGGGTCTTCAATGCTTTGCCGATACATTTCCTGATAGCGCGCCTCATCGACATAAGCCCGGCTGGCCCATTCCGGCGGCACATCATAGATTTTTTCCTCACTCATAAGCGTCTCGTTGTCCTCCCCGATCTTCCAACAATCCTAACAATTCCAAAAGCCAGCCCTTTTGCCGCAAATACGACAATACAAACCAGCTTCGCAATATATCATTTTCGCCTTATCCCAAGCCCTCGCACAGACATAGCGCCCAAAACACTTTGAGCAAACGCCGCCCGGCTCAATCCCAGCCCATGGGCCGGTCCTATTCCTCCCGCATTCGCCCGATCACGCCCCGGCCGGCACACGCTTACGCCACCACAATGTCTTGAGGAAAAAGAATCTCAACGGTCGTGCCCTTGGGATCGGCCTTGCCGATCTGCAAATCGGCCCCCAAGAGCTCGGCCATATGACGTGTCAGCGGCAAACCAAGGCCATGACCATCTTTGAAACCAGAAGAACCGTCCTCTGATTTCAAGGGCAACTGTGAGCGGGCCCGCAGATCGGTTTCATCCCCATCACCGGTATCCTGAACCCCAAGGCGCACGGCCCCGCTCTGTGAGCGCTGCACCACCACCGCAATGACGCTTCCCGGTCTTGACACCTTGATGGCATTTGAGAGCAAATTGAACAGAATTTGCTGCAACGCCCGGGCATTGGCCAAGACCTGCACCCCCTTGGGCTCGATGCGGGTCTTGAGGGTCAAATCACGTTGAGCGGCCAACGGCTGCAAGAGTTCGATGCTCCGCCCAATCACCTCGGCAAGATCGACCTTTTCCTGCTCGAAGAAAAAGCCGCCTGAACGCACCTTGTCCGGATCTAAAAGATCGTCCAAAAGGGTGAGCGCATAGGCGGCCCCACTGGCGATAAGCTCGGCATATTCACGATATTTGCCATGCCCTAACGGCCCCAATTTTTCTGCCTTCAGCAATTCGGCAAAGCCCGCAATGGCGGCAAGGGGAGTGCGGACTTCATGGGCGACCTTTGCCAGTAGCGCAATCGCGTTTTCCAACTCTGATGCCGAGGGCGCAGAGGATGGTGCTGTTTGGGGCTTTGCCTTGGCGGTTTGAGGCGCGTGCGAAAGTGACTTTTCCTGTGGGGCGCGCGTCTCCCATTCGATTTGCCCATTAGACGCTGATACATCAGGTACATCAGGGGACGCCGTGACATCATGAGAGCACACATGATGAGAGCACACATGGGCGGAATTTGTAGAAAAAGCCTTGACAACGTCAACAGCTGGTAAAGCCACTGACGGATACTCTGGAGGCTCGCCCGAGGGAAACAGTTCCGTAGACGCTTCAGAAGCGGGATGCACGGGGGGAGCGCTGTCCGAGCGCTCTTGTACACGCTTATTCTTACTTGGAACGTTCTTGCTTGGGGCGGCACTCATAATTCAACTTTTAGCTGGCTTGCTAAGCCTCACGCAATAAAAAACCACCTGCAATGATATATTTAGCAGCATTTGACACGATTTATGAACAGAAATCACATCTGCCGCCATTGGCTGAGAGCAAAATAAACCAAACGGTCCTCCAATTCCAGATGAAGGGCGGGGCAAACCCTACATGCGTCCCCACATGTCCCCGATGAGGATCAGAAACAGCGTTGCGCCCAGACGCCACAACAGGAATTGCCGAAACATGACTGAAAGGCTTACTCGCACAGAGCGCTTGGATTGGCCCCGCCAGCCCCCCTAGGCCCCCGATCCCAACGGAGCCAACCTCTTATCGTGCGGAGCTGCCTTAATCGTATAGGCGAACCGGAAGCTTCATTGAACGCGCCACACGCATACCAGAAAATTTCCAATCTTTCCGCCTCTCAAAGCCCTCCCCCCCATGGAAGCCATGCCATAAGAATAGGCAATCGATGCAATCGCAGAACCTCACCTTAGAGATTGTTGATCACGTCCTCGATCAGGCCCTGGACTTCCTTGGCCATGGGTTCAAGGGCTGGATTGCCGACTGAGGCCAAGGCTTCTGAAGGGTTCATGGCTGACACGCCAATCTTACCGGGTTCGATTTCTTCCACCAAAATATTACAAGGCAGCAACACGCCGAGTTTGTCTTCTTCGGCAAGGGCTTGATAGGCGAACCCCGGATTACAGGCCCCAAGCACCGTGTAAGGGCGAAAATCCTTGCCAATCTTTTCCTTGAAAGCTTTTTTGAAGTCGATGGTGGTGAGCACCCCAAAACCTTTTTCTTTCAAGGCCGCGGTCACCTTTTCAATGGTTTCGTCAAAGGTTCCTTCAACCGTCGTGGATAGATGATAGCTCATAGTGTCCTCCCGAAAAGTTATTATATGGTGTAACACCAACGGCCCTTGGGCATTTGAGAGCAAGGGGCTGATAGTTGAGATCCGGAAGTGATTGTGGGGCGGGGACATGAAAAATGCAAGAGCCGTTCGCTCTTCTCAAAAGAAAAAACATAAAGAAAGTGAAAAGGAAAACGCCGCACGATCTTGAGGATCGTGCGGCGTTTTCCTTGGTTTGAATTGTTGAGCTATCCAGAACCCTATTCGATTCGGCCCTCTTTAATTTAGAATTTAGAGAATTTAGAATTTAGCCTTCTTTGGCAGGTTTGGCGGGGCCGGTTTGTCCGGGCGGGATTGTCAGAGCGAGCCGGACTTTCCCTTAGTCCCTTAACCCTTATTTATAAGGCTCTGGCTCGTCACGGCGCCAGATGATGCCAACGGTGACCTCATACTGGTCCATATCCAGTGAACCAGTGCCACCCAAACCGTTCGGGCCAGAAATAGCATTGTTTGGTGAATACATCCCGGCAATTTCAAGATCAATATTTTGTGAGACTTGCATTTTCGCCCCCGCCGTGAAGTGCTGGTTGGAGGTTGCCGGCGCCAGCACATTGTACTGCACATTCTGCGTTGGAATGGCATCAGTGTTGGTGGCATAGCCAGCCCGCAGGGTCAAAGTTGGGTTAACATCCCACTCAATGCCGATCTTAAAGACATCCTGATTCTCCCAACCAAAACCTTGGCCAGTCGTCGGATCCCCCGAAATCGTAGCTGAAGTCTTATTAGCAATCAGCTTATAATCGGCTGAAACCGTAAAGCCCTGGAATAGATCGAATGAGACACCCGCCTGCAATGTTGCTGGAATACGGAGATTCCCATTGCC
>WGBT01000305.1 GCA_015494185.1 Hyphomicrobiales bacterium
AAAAAGGGGGTGGGTTGATGACCATTTGCCACGGCCCAAGCTTGGGGAAGGTTCGCCATTTGCAGAAGTTGGACAAACAGCGCCGCCTCATATTGCCTCTCGTTTTTGGGACGGTGCTATTCTCGTTCTCGGTTCTTTCGGTTCTGTTGCCGGGCGCAGCCCAGGCCGTTGAACCCGATGCACCAGAAAAGATCATCTCCCGGGAAGAAGCAATCTCAATACGGCTCGCCAATCATCTGAAAACATGGCGCCAGCTATCGATGCCTTATCAGCAGACCAAACGCCGCAGGGCTGAGCTGAAGGGGATGAAAAACTATTATGCGGCGCATGGATACAAGCCGATCTGGGTCGATGAGGCAGGGCTTAACGACAAGGCGCGCGGTGTCATTGCTGAAATGGAAGCATCAGCCAAATATGGTTTGAATCCCCGTGATTACCGGTGGCCCGATCCTGAGCGCGTGGCCGCGGAGCTAGAGCGCGAAGGAGCGCGTCCGGCGGATATTTTGGCCAAGGCGGAAATTCGGATGAGCCTTGCGGCGTTGATGTATGCCAGCCATGCCAGCGGGGGGCGCATCAATCCTTCTCTTTACACCAAGAATATCGACCGTGTCGGGCCTTATGTGAAGCCTGAAACGGCCTTGGAGAAAATGGCCGCCACCGATGATGCGGCGGCCTATCTGGCGGGGCTGCATCCGACCCATCCCCAATATAAGCTGTTGATGGCTGAACTCGCCCGTCTGGAGGGCCGGGGCAACGGGGAAGACAGCGGAATAGCTGAACGAGCACCGAAACGGCCTGTCATCATTCCTCCCGGCCGGGTTTTGAGAATCGGTATTTCTCATCCTCATGTAAGACTGTTGCGGGAGCGGCTCAATGTGCCCGCCGGGCAAGGCGCTGGGGGGCCTGAAGATGTTTATGATGAAGAACTGGCAGAGGCCGTTCGCGCATTTCAGCGGGAAAACGGTCTTTACCCTGATGGCCGGGTGGGGCGGAAAACTCGGCTAGCGCTCAACCGCGGTCAATACGCTCCTGTGACCCCGCGCAATGAAAAGCAAACCATTCTGATCAATCTGGAACGCTGGCGTTGGATGCCCCGCGATCTGGGCTGGAAATATGTCCGTGTCAATCTGCCTGAGTTCAAGGTTTTCGTTTATCGCAACGGTGAACGCATCTTTGAAGAACGCATCGTGATTGGAAAGCGCACTCACAAAACACCGGTTTTTTCCGATGAAATGGAATATGTGGTTTTCAATCCCTATTGGTATGTTCCACAATCCATCATCTGGACCGAGATGGGCGGCCGCATTCCCTATGGTTTTGAAGGGGAATGGCGCAATGGACGGCTCTCGGTGCGTCAACCGCCGGGACCCAAAAATGCGCTTGGTAAGATCAAGTTTCGTTTTCCCAATAAACATGCCGTTTATTTGCACGACACGCCTCAGAAACATCTTTTCAATAAAAAAGTCAGGATGTTTTCCCATGGTTGTATGCGGGTTCGTAATCCAGAACGGTTGGCCTACGCAGTCTTCGATGATGAGCCGGGTTGGTCGCGCCGCAAGGTCGATCAATATTACAAGAGATGGACCCGCAAAGAAGTCAGGTTGCCAGAAAAAATTCCAGTCCATGTGGTCTATTTCACCGCATGGGTCAAGGATGACGGCACTATCCAATATTTTGATGATATCTATGGCCATGACAAGCGGATTGCAATCGCGTTGAAATATCGGCGTGGCGATGCCTATGCGCCCGATCCGGTGGAAGCCAGAGCCAAGGCCGCCCTGCGTGCCCGCGCCCGTTACAATCGGCAATGGAGCAGCGGGGGCTGGAGTGACAACGGTTGGGGAGGTGGTTACAGCTCTCCGGTCGAGACCCTGTTTGGCAATATTTTCGGCTGGAACTAGGTTCTGTCCTGAAACATTACTGTCCCGAAACATTAAGTGAGGATTGTTCTAGGCTCAGGACCCATAAAGGGCGTGGATGCCAGCGAGATGAAGCGAAAATGCCGCCCGAAGGGTCTGGCGCAAAATCCCGGTAATGCGAGACAAATCATTGTCCATTTCATGATTTTGCGTCAGACTGGCGCCGCGCAATTTATGGGTCCTGAGCCTAAGGTATTTTGGTCAAGCAATGCTTACAAAAGACGTAAGGACTACGGTTCGCATTCAAGGGTTTTGCAGCCTTTGATTGGTAACCCTTGATTGGTAAAAAAGGGATAGAGCAAATCCTTGCTTGGTGTTTTCGGGACAGAACCTAAAGCCCGTGTCATAAAGGCGTCTTTTTCAACAAAGGCGCCTTTTGACTTTTGAACTTTTTGTCTTAGCAATGCCGAATATGCTTCTGTGCTGCAAAATGGCAGGGAATAGTAGGGCTTCAAAGTAAAACCGGATCGCTCATCGAGGTGTTGGCAGGGGACGAAGAAGGAAGATGCTGACCAGGGTTTGGCTTTGGAGGGCGCTGGCCGGGATGGTAACGGCTGGAAGCTTGATTCCCCCAACTGGCCCAGCCACGGCGCGCACCGCGGGCGAAGAGTTCGATATAAGGCCCCGGAGAGCAGGCTTCGATAATCTGGTAGAGTTCGTCGGGCTTGCGGGAATGTTCCCGCTTGCGGCTCGCCAATAGATTGACTTGTCTGCGGCCGGGTTTGAGTGTCCGCATATTCTTGCCGCGCACGCCGAACAGTATCAGCTCGGTGACATTACGAAAATAAAAGCCAACGCCGCGGCCATCAGAGCCGCCATCTTTTCGGATTTTATGCCAAACCAGATTGGTCTTATAAGTAAATCCCCAAGCCGCCATCACTTGCAATCCTTCGGCAAGCAGGGCATTGGGCACCCACAGATAAAGATGGGCGCGTTCAGCGGCAACCTGAGGAACCGGCAACTGGCAGATGTCTTCCAATGTCATGGTTGGATAGCGAAAGAGCCGCCCATGTTCGGGGGCCACTTTGCCGGTGCTATTGTTAAACCGCCAGGGCGGGTCGGCGAGTACGGTGGAAAACCGGTCGCCACCGGTTAGATTCATCAGGTCTTTCGAGGCTTCAAGCAAAATTTTGCTCATGGGCGCAGCTCCGCGAATCAGTGCATCGAAAGACATTTTATCATGCTCAACCCAACTGCCAAATCAAGATTGCGGTAGGTAGCAGGGCAATATTACCAGCGGCCCCTGACCTTTTCTTGTATACTGTTCAATTTATGAGGAAACTTCAAAGGGATACGGAAAGAAGCAGCGGTCGGTGATAACCATCTCTGATATAATCAATCAGGAACGACAGTGACATTGCACACCTGCAAGCCGCTCAACAGGTGAAAGAGAATGGAAAATAACAATTCTTCAGTGGAACCAACAGATAGACCGCAGCCGCTAGGGGATTGCGATGATGTTGTCCTCCCCTTTCGTGTTGAATTGATCAATGTCATCGGCCGGTTGGTTCGTCTTGGCCCAGCGCTCGATACCATTATTTCGCAACATGCCTATCCCGAACCGGTTTCCAGACGGCTTGCCGAGGCGGTGACGCTGGCAGCGCTTTTAGGGCCTGCCATAAAAGATGAAGGCCGGTTGATTCTGCAAGTTCAAACCGATGGCCCGGTGAATTTATTGATCGCCGATTATCAGACCCCGGGGCAATTGCGCGCTTATGCGGGATTTGATGAAGCGAAAGTAACAGCCCTGATCACTGAGAAAGAAATGGCGGGACAGACCGTTACATCCGCCGATCTGCTGGGCTCTGGACATTTGGTCATGACCATCGATCAGGGGAGCGAAAGGCAGCGCTATCAAGGGGTGGTGCCGGTGGAACGGGGCGATTTGTCGGCCGCGGCCAATGCCTATTTCGAGCAGTCCGAACAATTGCCGACATTTATTCGCATTGCCGTGGCCAAACATGCAATCCCTGATGGTTCCAGGGCTTGGACATGGCGTTCAGGAGGCTTGCTTGTTCAGCATCTTGCGACCAAAGGAGGCAAAACGCTTAGCGCAAAAACCGAACCTTCCAGCTCTTGGGATGAAGATGAAACCGACGGCTGGACACGGGTGAATTTACTTGCCAAAACCGTGAAAGACCATGAGCTGCTCGATCCGCTGCTATTACCGGAACGACTGTTGTTCCGATTGTTTCATGAGGAGCGGGTTCGTGTCTATCCGGTCAAGTCATTGCGCGCCCAATGCCACTGCTCGCGCGACCGCATCAAACATATGCTCAAAAGTTTTTCTCCTGAAGAAATCAAGGATATGATCAAAGACGGTAAGATCGAAGTCACCTGCCAATTCTGCAACACGTCCTATGTTTTCTCACCCAATGAATTAGCCGCGCAATAGATGGATTATACCGGAGATATTTATCATTGACCGTTGATGTTTTCCGTATCCTCTTGAATGTTCTGCGTAAATTGGGTGGTATACGAAGAAAGGTCAGAGGCCGCTGGTATTCTGGTATGCTTACTCTTGTAGATGTTAATAT
>WGBT01000306.1 GCA_015494185.1 Hyphomicrobiales bacterium
TCGGCTCCCGAATCGCTCCTTTCCGGGCAAGAGAATCACGAATATCCGGGCCGGTCAAATTGCAAGGAAACCCAGCCAAAACCGCATCTTTCTTGCAAAAAACATCCCCCCCACCGCACCGATTCAGAGAGCAGAATCAACGGCTTGCGAATTGTTCACGGGGGACTTCTGACCTTCATCTGTCCTTTCATTCCATGGGGAGCAATTTTGTCCTTTTGAGGAAGTTTTACAGCTTTATTCTCCCATACCATCGGCCCCTGGCTGTGTCTCATATACCCTTCAATTTATTTCGCCCCTTCAGAGGGATACGGAAAGCATGGAGCGATCAATGGCAAATACCGCTGGTATGAAGAGCCCCGCTTTTAACGGGTTTTGATCGTATCATTGAGGGGAAGCCGCCCCCCATCGGCATAAATGGTCTGCCCCGTGATATAGCTCGCCGCCTCAGAAGCCAAAAAAACAGCGATCGAGGCAATCTCGTCCGGTTCACCAAACCGGCCCAATGGGGTCTGTGATAACATGGTGGCACGAATAGCATCATCCTCGGCCACTTGCTCCAACATCGGACTGCGAATGCTGCCAGGGCCAATGGCGTTCACCCGAATGCGGTGTTCGGCAAGCGCCAGCGCCATTGCCCGGGTGAGCTGTGCCACACCGCCCTTGGAAACCGAATAGGCAACATGTTCGGGAAGCGCAAAAACAGCATTGACCGATGAGATGTTGATGATGGTTCCCGGCTGCAGTGGCGTATCCGGATCAGCCGCCTTTTCAGCTTGCAACTGCGCCACCATCTGCTTGGCAACAGCCTGTCCGGTAAGGAAATAACCCTTCAAATTGGTGTCAATGACCCGATCGAATTCCTCCTCTGCCAGTTCCAGAAATGGAGCACTATCAATAATTGCTGCATTATTGATCAGCACATCGATGCGCGCAAAACTGTCAATTGCTTGTGCGACCAAATTGCGGACATCGAAACGTTGCGCCACATCACAATGCACCGCGATCGCCGAAAAACCCTGATCTTGAAAATCTTTCGCCAATCGATCGATTTCCGCTTCATTGATATCCGCCAGCACCACCTTGGCACCATGAGCCGCAAAACGGCGCGCACAGGCCAAGCCGATACCGCTGGCTGCCCCGGTTATGATAACCACCTTCCCAGCAATCCTACTGCCATCCACAGCCATTTGTTGCGCCTTTCCAAGGAGCCTTCACCCCAATCCAACCATTCAGCTGGGAAGGTTACATTTATCTGGTTACGTGTGCAAATGACTTTGTTGCGGTAATCAACTCATGAACAATGCCCGGCTCTGTCACCGCATGACCGGCTTCAGGCACAATTCTCAATTCCCCACGCGTCCAAATCTTGTTTAAATCCCAGGCATTTTTCAGTGGCGTGATGATGTCATAGCGGCCATGGACAATGACGCCCGGGATATCGGCAATTTTGACGGCATCCAAAATTAACTGGCCGTCTTTTTCAAAAAAGCCCCTATTGATGAAATAATGGCATTCGATCCGCGCAAAGGCCAGCGCATAGCGATCTTCGGTGAAATTGGCCACGCGTTCGGGGTCCTCCCGAAGCGACAAGGTGGTGCCTTCCCAGGCCGACCAGGCCCGCGCGGCACGCAATTTTTCCGCCTCGTCATCACCGGTCAGGCGGCGATAATAGGCGGCGATCATGTCACCGCGTTCAGCTTGAGGAATCGGCGCCTGATAGGCTTCAAAGGCATCGGGAAAAATCCAGCTACAGCCTTCTTGATAGAACCAGAGCAACTCGGCGCGGCGCAAGGTGAAAATGCCGCGCAAAATCAGCGCCGTAACAGCAGATGGGTGCCGCTCGGCATAGGCCAGCGCCAGCGAAGATCCCCAGGAGCCGCCAAACACCTGCCAGCGGTCAACCCGCAAATGCTGGCGCAGCTTTTCGATATCGGCAACCAGATCCCAAGTGGTGTTTTCTTCCAAAGACGCATAAGGCGTCGAGCGCCCGCAACCACGCTGATCGAACAAAATGATACGATAGTGATCCGGATCATGGAAGCGGCGCATCACCGGCGTTATGCCGCCCCCTGGCCCGCCATGCAAAATCACCACCGGCTGGCCATCCGGATTGCCCGCCTGCTCATAGTAGATTTTATGCCGCTTCGAGACCTGTAAAAAACCGGTATCATAAGGCGCCAATGGCGGATACAACGTCTCCTGTTTTTCAGTGGCTCGTTTTTCGGCAACCAGTTTGTCCACCTCAATGCCTCCCCTGTTCAAAGGGGCCGTGGCAGTGACGGGCCGGGATATAGCTATAAGAGGACCTGTTGTACATTTGTGCAACTTTCATATTGGATTGCCTTGGATTGCCTTGGATTGCCGGGCGGATTGGCTATGGGCGCCATTAAATCACAAGAACAAAGAAAGAACAATAAAAAATATGTTCATAGGAACATTTTCAATCAAAGCTCAACGGCGTTGAGCTGAGTATTATACTAGCAGCCTGTGATGTTGACTCGTATACTGTTCAATTTACGCAAAAGTTCAAAGGGGTACGAAAGCATGAAAAGGTCAATGAAAAAGACCTTCGGTATTATTCCGCGGCCGCCTTGTTGATCCGTTTTCGCTTCTTTGGCTTTTTCGTATGCGCAGCTTTGGCGGGCCGTCTTGCAAACAGCTCCCTCAAAAAGCGCCCGGTATGGCTGGCCTCGACTTGGGCCACCTCTTCTGGCGTGCCCACCGCCACCACCTCACCGCCGCCGTCGCCGCCTTCGGGCCCCAAATCAATCAGCCAGTCGGCGGTTTTGATGACTTCCAGATTGTGTTCGATGACCGCCACCGTATTGCCGCCTTCCACCAGCTCATGCAACACTTCCAAAAGCTTGGCGACATCATGGAAATGCAGACCAGTCGTCGGCTCATCGAGGATATAAAGGGTGCGGCCGGTGGAACGTTTCGACAATTCGCGGGCAAGCTTCACCCGCTGCGCCTCGCCGCCTGACAAGGTGGTGGCCTGCTGGCCGACCCGAACATAGCCAAGGCCAACCCGTTTCAGCGTCTCCAACTTGCCAGCGATACTTGGCACCGCCTTGAAGAAGTCAGCCGCCTCCTCCACGGTCATCTCCAGCACATCGGCAATCGACTTGCCCTTGAACGTCACCTCCAGCGTCTCACGGTTATAGCGCCGCCCCTTGCACTGATCACAGGTGACATAGACATCAGGCAGAAAATGCATCTCGATCTTGATCACCCCGTCCCCGGCGCAGGCCTCGCAACGCCCGCCCTTGACATTGAAGGAAAACCGCCCCGGCTTATAGCCGCGCGCCTTGGCCTCGGGCAGGCCGGCATACCAGTCGCGAATGGGCGTGAAGGCGCCGGTATAGGTGGCCGGGTTGGAACGCGGCGTGCGGCCAATCGGGGATTGGTCGATGTCGATGATCTTGTCGAGATGTTCAAATCCCTCGATCCGTTCATAAGGGGCCGGGTTCAGCCGCGAACCGTTCAGATGCCGGGCGGCGGCCTTGTAGATGGTTTCGATCAAAAGCGTCGACTTACCGCCTCCCGACACCCCGGTGACACAGACGAAACAACCCAGCGGCAGCGCCACAGAGATGTTTTTGAGATTGTTGCCGCAGGCGCCATGAACCCGCAGCATGCGCGATTTTTTTGCCTTACGGCGCTGCTTTGGCACCGGAATGGCCATCGCACCGGTAAGATATTGCCCGGTGAGGCTTTTGCGGTTGGCCATGATTTGCGCCGGGCTGCCCGCCGCCACCACTTCGCCGCCATGAATGCCAGCCCCGGGGCCGATATCCACCACATGATCAGCAGCCAAAATCGCATCCTCGTCATGCTCGACAACGATCACCGTATTGCCAAGATCGCGCAAATGCCGCAGCGTTTCGAGCAACCGCTCATTGTCGCGCTGATGCAGGCCAATGCTTGGCTCATCGAGCACGTAAAGCACCCCCGTAAGCCCTGAGCCGATCTGAGAAGCCAAACGAATCCGCTGGCTTTCCCCGCCCGACAAGGTGCCTGAGGAACGCGCGAGCGTCAGATAGCCCAAACCGACATCGTTTAAAAATTTCAGCCGGGCGCGGATTTCCTTCAGGATGCGCTCGCCAATGGCCTTTTGCTGGTCCGTCAATTGCTTTGGCAACGCCGTGAACCACGCATCGGCTTGGGCGATCGACATTGCCGTGACCTCGCCAATATGCAGCCCCGCCACCTTGACCGCCAGCGCCTGATCATTGAGCCGGTGCCCATGGCAGGCATGGCAGGGTTTGGTCGACTGATAGCGTGACAGCTCCTCGCGGACATGATTGCTTTCGGTCTCGCGCCAGCGCCGCTCAATATTGCGGATCACACCTTCAAAGGGTTTTTGAGTCTGAAAGCTGCGGATGCCGTCATCATAGGTAAACGTGATGGGCTGCTGGCCAGAGCCGAACAAAATGGCATCGCGGGCCTTTTTCGGCAACTTCTTCCACGGCGTCGATAGTTTGAACTTGTAGTGCCGCGCCAGCGCCTCCAGAGTTTGCAGATAAAAAGGCGAAGCCTGACCGGTGCGCGACCAGGGCCGGATCGCGCCTTCTGCAATGGAAAGATTTTCGTCTGGCACGACAAGCTCGGCCTCAAAAGACAGCTCGGTGCCAAGCCCGTCGCAGTGCGGACAAGCGCCTTGCGGACTGTTGAAAGAAAACAGCCGCGGCTCGATTTCCTCGATGGTAAAGCCTGAAACCGGACAGGCAAAATTGGCGGAAAAACGTAAGCGCTTCTCAGCATCATCGGCGAACTCGGCAACCAGCAGGCCATCACTTAGAGCCAAAGCCGTTTCAATACTGTCCGCCAGACGCTGGGCGATGTCGGGGCGCACCACGATCCGGTCGACAACCACATCGATGTCATGCTTGATCTTCTTGTCGAGTTTCGGCACTTCGGCAATATCGTAAAACGCGCCATCCACCTTAACGCGCTGAAAGCCCTGCCGCTGCAGCTCGGCAAATTCCTTGCGGTACTCGCCCTTGCGGCCGCGGATGACCGGGGCCAGCAGATAAAGCCTCGTTCTTTCCGGCAGCGCCAAAATCCGGTCGACCATCTGCGTCACGGTCTGGCTTTCGATCGGCAGGCCCGTGGCAGGTGAGTAGGGCACGCCAATACGCGCAAACAGGAGCCGCAGATAGTCATAAATCTCGGTCACTGTGCCCACCGTGGAGCGGGGATTGCGGCTGGTGGTCTTCTGCTCGATGGAAATTGCTGGGCTGAGCCCCTCGATATGATCCACATCGGGCTTTTGCATCATTTCCAGAAACTGCCGTGCATAGGCCGACAGGCTTTCCACATAGCGCCGCTGGCCCTCCGCATAGATAGTGTCAAAGGCCAGCGACGACTTGCCCGACCCAGACAGGCCGGTCATGACAATCAGCTTATCGCGAGGCAGTTTCACCGTCACATTTTTCAGATTGTGCTCCCGCGCGCCTTGCACGGTGATATATTTTTTCGCCATTAACGCAACTCAACAAAGGTGTAGAATACCGGCGGCATTTGTCATTGATCTTTCCACGGCCTCCGTATCCCTTTGAAGTTCCAACTTAAATTAAAGGGCACACGAAGAAAGGCCAAAAGAAAGGCCAAGGCCGTTGGTATCCATTAGCCTTCAACCGCTCAGGCTCTTCAATAACATTGATCTGACAAACAGGAACCATTTCCCTACAACGTCCAAACCTATCCTTACCTTCCATGGTGAGCGGTTTTGCATTTTCCCAAACTTTGTCAAGGGCCACCTCTGGTGGCCGCAAAGCGGTTTCAACCCTTGACAAAGTTTGGGAAAATGCCAAGGTCTCATCATGGAAGATAAGGATGGATCTGCCCCTGTCTGCCAGGACAAGCGCAGACTTTCACATCTGTAATACCCATTTCAATATCTATGATCCCCCTTGGGAGCTGTCCAATGCCTCCAATCCTGCAAGCATCCCCTCATAAGCCCGGTCCAATTGTGTATCCGTAATACAATAAGGCGGCATCAGATAGATGGTCTTGCCATAGGGACGGATATTCAGGCCATGGCTTAAATACCAGTCACGCAAGAAAAGGCTTTCGCTCGATTTGTAACCGGCCCGCCCGCCCTTCAAATCAAAGGCGAGAATGGAACCAAGCACTCTGATCTTTTCAATCCGAGGATGGGCTTTCAAGGTTGGCACTAAGGCGAGATGCCGCTGTTGAATTTCTTGCACCCGGTGCATGGTGTCTTCTTCGTCAAACAGTTGCAGGGAGCGCAATGCCACAGCGCAAGCCAGCGGATTGCCTGTAAAGGAATGCCCATGCGCCAAAGCTTTGGTAAAGTCCGGGCCGGAAAACTGGGCAAACAGAGCCTCGCTCACAGCGGTAACAGCAAGCGGCATATAACCTGACGTCAAGCCTTTTGAAAGGCAGATGATATCGGGGGCAAGGCCAATATGTTCAAAGGCAAACATCTTGCCGGTACGGCCAAACCCGGTTGCCACTTCATCGAAGATCACAAGCACCCCGTGGCTGCGCACCCGCTCGGTAACGGCGCGCAGATATTCCGGCCGGCAGACACGGATGCCCGCCGCCCCTTGCAGCAACGGTTCCAGAATGACCGCGGCGATTTGTCCGCGATGGGCCTCAAGGATCGTCTCAAGCTGGGCCAGAGCCGCTTGCTCGCGCGCGGCGATCGTTTCATCGCCAATAAAGGTGGCCGGAAACGGAATGGTTTTTGCCGCACACATCAAATCTTCAAACAGGGTGAAAAAACCCGATCCCTTTGAAACCGACATGGCGCCAAGAGTATCACCATGATAATCGCCCTCGAAACACAAAAACAAATTGCGCCCCGCCTCTCCTCTGTTGCGCCAATATTGATAGGCCATTTTCAGGGCCACTTCATTGGCGGTGGAGCCATTATCAGAGTAAAAGACCCGGTCAAACCGGTCCCCCAATTTGTCAAGCAAAACTTCCGCCAGCTCCACCGCACGCGGATGGGTGAAACCGGCAAACATGACATGTTCGAGCTGTCCGGCTTGGGTGCAAAGCGCCTCATTCAAGGCCGGATGGGCATGACCATGCACACAAGTCCACCAAGATGAAATCAGATCGAGAATTTCGCGGCCTTGTGCGTCGAACAAAGATGCCGCTTTGGCGCGGACGATCGCAACCGGGGCCGTTTCGGTGCCATGTTGAGTATAGGGATGCCAGAGGTGACGCCGGTCACGTTGTTGCAGATCGGTCATGAAAGCAGGCCTTGGTTTCGTTGTTGTTTTTATGTCCGATGATGATTTGCCCCAAATGATAACGATAAAGAAGGGTTGGGGAAGAGCGCCATTGGTGTTCTCATACCCCCATAGGCCAACTTGCAGCCGCTGGCAAGAAAACCTGTATCAGGCCTCCTACACGGCTTTGTTGTCCTCCAAGCCATCCTTTTGGTGCCATCGTCGCTCGCCTCGCCCTTGTCTGGGCGAGCGGTGATGGATGCGGGAGGATGGCGGGCCATCCTTCTGGTGAAAAGGAAGCGAGCTTTCTTTATCCCAACGAACAACACCCCCTTGGGGGGGCAAATCGCTTGAAACCATGACCCCCCAACTGATCAATTGTCAGCGGACAGGTTTTGCCGTAATTTACCGGCCATAAATCAGCAACTTCAAACCTTGGCAATCAATGCAAAAGAAACAACCGATTCACATTATCGGCGGCGGCTTGGCTGGATCGGAAGCCGCCTGGCAGGCCGCCAATGCCGGCGCTCCCGTGATCTTGCATGAAATGCGCCCGGCCACCATGACCGAAGCTCATAAAACAGACGGGCTTGCCGAGCTGGTCTGCTCGAATTCCTTCCGCTCCGATGACGCCGAACTCAATGCCGTGGGGCTGTTGCATTACGAAATGCGCCAATGCGGCTCTTTGATCATGGCCGCAGGCGATGCCCACCGGTTGCCCGCCGGCAGTGCTCTGGCCGTCGATCGCGTGGGCTTTTCCAACATGGTCACGGCCAAACTCCAAGCCCATCCGCGCATCACCATCGAGCGGGGGGAAGTGGCGGGCCTGCCCCCTGAGGACTGGGACAATGTCATCATTGCCACCGGACCGCTCACCTCGAAAGCGCTCAGTGAAGCGATTTTGTCGATCACCGATGAGGATGCACTGGCCTTTTTCGATGCCATCGCGCCGATTGTCTATCGTGACAGTATCAACTTCGACATCGTCTGGTTCCAATCGCGCTATGACAAGCCGGGGCCTGGCGGCACGGGGGCCGACTATATCAATTGCCCGCTTTCGGAAGCGCAATACAATGCCTTCATCGATGCGCTGCTGGCCGGTGAAACCACCGAGTTCAAGGAATGGGAAAAAAACACCCCTTATTTCGATGGCTGTCTGCCAATCGAAGTCATGGCAGCACGGGGCCGCGAGACGTTGCGCTTTGGCCCGATGAAACCGGTCGGTCTGACCAATCCTCATGCGCCAGATCAAAAACCTTATGCCGTGGTGCAATTGCGTCAGGACAATGCCCTTGGCACTTTGTGGAACATGGTCGGCTTTCAGACCAAGCTCAAATATGGTGCCCAAACCAGTATTTTCCGAATGATCCCCGGCCTAGAGAATGCCCGGTTTGCGCGGCTTGGCGGGCTGCACCGCAACACCTTTTTGAACAGTCCCGTGCTGCTTGATCAATCACTGCGTTTGAAGCGTCAGCCGCGGCTGCGCTTTGCCGGCCAGATCACCGGTGTTGAGGGTTATGTGGAATCGGCCGCGGTTGGTATTCTCGCGGGGCGGGCGGCGGCGGCACAATATCTTGGCCGGCCATTCGAGCTTCCTCCGCCAACGACAGCCCTTGGGGCGCTGCTCAATCATATCACCGGCGGCCACTTCACCGGCAGCCGTGAGGAAGCAGCAGAGTATAAGAAACTGGGCGCGCGGCGGACCTTTCAGCCGATGAATATCAATTTCGGCCTGTTTCCCCCCATCGAAACCCCAAAATGGGATGCCGATGGCAACCGGCTCAAGGGCAAAGAGCGCTCTCATGCCCGCAAACGCGCCCTCACCCGCCGCGCCCGGGCCGATCTTGAGCAGTGGCTCAGATCCCAGAACCTCCCCCTCCTTGCGCAAGAGGCTTAGAAGGCTTTCCCAAGGGGGCCGGAACCACCAAGGGGAAGGGGCTGCGGGGGGCGCGCCTTACCAAGGCAGTTCATAGCCCTCCGCGTGCCAGAATTTGCCGGTTGTGGCCAGGGTCAGTTCATCCATCCGGGCAATCAGACCGCGCGCGGCTTCTGGCGCTTCGATATAGCCCCGGCCATCGGTCATGTCGGTTTTCACATAGCCTGGATGCAACAGGGCTATGGCAATGCCGCGTGGTTTGAGGTCATGGGCCAGATTGACCCCCGCCATATTCACCGCCGCCTTCGACATCCGGTAACCATAATTATTGCCCGACCCGTTATCATCCAGCGAGCCCACCCGGCTCGACACGATCCCAACCTTGGCCCCATTGACAAGAAGCGGCAAAAGCGTGCGTGTCACCCGTACCGGCGCAATGGCGTTGACTTCGTATTGGGCCCGCATATCGTCCCAATCCAAAGTCTCCAGACGATCAGAGCGCAACAACCCGGCATTGTTGATCAACATGTCGATCTTGCGCCCTGACATTCGATCGCGGAAATGGATAACGTCGGCATCGCTGGTCACGTCAACCCCCTCGAAAACTTCCGCTCCCGTATCATTGAGCGCGGTTGAGCCATGCCGGCAAACCGCCACCACCTGATCACCGCGCGCTGTCAGTTGTTGCGCAATCGCCAGGCCAATGCCCCGATTGGCACCGGTTACGACAATCAAAGCCATCCCCGCTCCTCCTTGAAAATTTGAGCGAATCACCTTCCTTCACGCTGCAAAAAACAACGCTATTCAGCGATTTCCACAGAACAATCTATCTTCACAATCTACCTTCACCACCAACAAGACGATATTGATAATGCTTTATATTGGATTGGCCCCATGAAATCATCATGAAATAAAGAACGTCCCGGCAGCGCAGTGCTGTGATCTGCTGCAAAATTAAAAACGTGATAAAGTCATCGTCACTTTTTTCAGACCGATGCCATCGGTTTCGATTTCAACGGACTGGTTTTCTTCGGTCATGTTCACCGTCATTTTCCCGGTAAAGCCCGCCCCCTTGACA
>WGBT01000307.1 GCA_015494185.1 Hyphomicrobiales bacterium
ATACCTTTCAAAATGGCCTCGTCAGAAGGCCGGGTCACCAATTTGTTGTCCTTGGTCACGATCCAGGCATTACTCGCCGCCCCTTCGGTGACAAAGCCGTCCGCATCCACCAGCCAGGCTTCCGCCGCCCCCTTTTGACGCGCCGTTTCCCGCGCCAAAACCTGCGGCAACAGCAAGGTGGTCTTGATGTCAGGCCGTTTCCAGCGCTGATCGGCCATGGTCACCACCCTTATGCCCTTCGCCGCCGTGACCTCCCCCCGTTGCCGTGGAACCGACCGGGCAAGCGCCACCACCGTTGGCGTCAAGGCCGGCCTTGGAATGAAAAAATCGCGGGGGGCTGCGCCACGGGTCACTTGCAAATAGAGCAGACCATCACGAACCCGATTGCGGCGCATGAGTTCACGGATCACGTTCAACAGGGCGGCCCGTGGCATCGGCTGCGGAATATCAAGCTCCGACAAGGAACGGTTCAGCCGGTCCAAATGACCGCTCAAATCCGTCAGCCGTCCCTTGAAGATTTCACACACTTCATAGACCGCATCGGCAAATTGAAAACCGCGGTCTTCGACATGAACGGCCGCCTCCCGATAAGGTAAATATTGCCCATTGACATAAACTATCCGCGCCATGCTCCGCGCCTCCCCACAATTCTTGGCCCGGCCACCGTGATCATTCCTTTAAACTTAAAACTTCACAGCCTCAAGACCGCCAATAGCTTAGATTGATTAGACTGAGCAATGCCAAAATTTCAACCCGCCCCAAGATCATGCCGATACAATAGGCCAATTTGGCAAGCGGCGTGAATTCCGCAAAAGAGGGATAGACACCCGGATCGGTTACTTGCAACATATTGTAGGCGGGGCCGATATTGCTGATCGCACTGGCTGATGCCATGAAGGCCCCGGCAAGCATGCGGACATCTTCGGAAGGTTCCGGCGTCATGGTCGCCGACAGAAAAACCGCCAATACCCAAGTCGAGGTGATCACCACGGCAAAAGTGGCCCAAACCGATTTCATCAATTCCATATCTTCCGATTCATTGCCAAAACGGTTGGGACGCACCCCATGGGGAAAGATCAAGATCTTGAGCTCACGCCACGACTGCCGAAACATCGCCGCAACCCGAAAGAATTTCAAACCGCCCGCGGTCGAAAACCGCCCCCCCCCGATCACACAAAGCACCAATAACGCCAGATAGGGCAACACTTTGATTTCCGGCTCGTGGATGATAAAACCCGTTGTCGAGATGATCGAGGCCGCCGAGGCAAAGGCGGTCGTAAATTCATGCCAAAGACCAAGCCCGGTTTCGCTCACGAAACGTTGCCATTTCATCACCAAGAAATAAAGGGTCAGCCCCAAGACGGCGGCCATAATCCAAAAGGGTTCCAATGCGGCTCGGACACTTTGCCATTGCCAGCGCATGAGGCCGCGCAGCCAGATCAGACTAACCGCCCCCAAAAGCATGAAAACCCCAAGGACAAATTCCGTCATGGCCGATCCCACACGGATCACTTCCCCATCCCGCGGAGCAAAGCCCCCGGTTGAAACCGTTGCCATCGCAAAGCAAATAGCCTGAAACGGCTCCACCCCACTGCCCCACAGCGCCAAGAAACAGGCCAAGGTGAAACCGCTATAGATCGGCATGATGACCCGGAAGGCTTCGGCCAGTTGTTCGGCAAAGGTGAATTTGTTGCCGCCGATCAACTGCAATTCCCAGTCAAGCCGGTTGCGCCCAGACAAGGGCCCCAAAATCAAGGCCAGCGCAAAATAGGTCGCCGCCCCGCCCATCCATTGTAACTGCGCCCGCCACAAAATCACGCTTTTAGGCACCTCATCAAGCTTGGGCAAAACCGTCGCCCCCGTGGTCGTGAAACCGGAAACCGCTTCAAAATAAGCGCCATAAAAGTCGGAAAATTCCCCCGAAAGGTAAAATGGCACAGCCGCTGCCACAGGTACGAACACCCAGATCGCCCCCAGTGTCAACAGTCCAGCCCGGCGGTTGCGGCCTTCCAGCCGGCCACGCAGCGCAATCATGATCGCCCCAGCCACGAAAATCAGCGCAAGGATCGTCACCAAAAACGCCGTCTGCACCTCACGCGGTTCACCAACAGCCAGCGCATAAAACAGCGGCCAAAGCATCGCCCCGGCAAGCAGCGCAAAGACCCACCCAAAAAAATACAATACGGTCATGGCTGGCATTGCTCGCTATCCTCTGGAATATTGCGGCGCAAAACGATACGCTTGGCTTGCCCCCTACAAACAGGGGCAGATCCTCAGTGCCTCATCATGAAATGCAAAGATGGAATGCGCGAACAGATTTAGAGAGAAAAGGTTAAGGCAAATACTCGCTGGCTGTTGGCTCAAGAGCCAATTTCACGGCTAAAAATATTCCAGACTGACACGGAACAACTGCTCCACGTCATGAACATTTTCTTCCATGGCAAACACGATCACCCGATCCCCAACCTTGACTTCTGTATCTCCCGTCACCGGAATCGTCTCTCCCTTGCGAACAATCGCGCCAATTCTGACCCCGCCTTCAAGATCAAGTGCCCGAATAGGCGTGCCAACAATCGACGAGGTATCCAAAGCTTCCGCCTCGATCACCTCAGCCTCCCCATTTTTAACAGTGTGAACATGAACCACCCGGCCGCGGCGAACATATTGCAGGATGTGTGAAATCGTTATCGCTTGCGGATTGACATAAGCATCGATGCCCAGTGACGGCACGATACTCATGAAACTGCGATTGTTCAAAAGCGCCAAATTCTGCTTACAGCCAAGCCGATCCGCCAAAACGCTGGAAAGAATATTGACCTGATCATCATCTGTTAAGGACAAAATCACATCGGCATTGGGCGCATCGGCTTCGCGCAGCACTTCTTCATCGAGGGCACTGCCATTCAACACCACCGTGCGGTTCAACTCCTCTGCCACATGAATCGCACGTTCCCGGTCAAGCTCAATGATTTTCAGCCGGGTATTGGTGTGCAATTCCTCCAGCTTTTGCGCCACATAAAGCCCGATTTGCCCGCCACCGGCAATCACGATCCGCTTGGGCGGCGGCCGATCCTCACCAAAGGCTTTCAAGGTTCGATGCACATGATCCGAACGGACAATGACATAAACTTCATCTCCCGCCAAAAGCTGATCATCCGCATCAGGTACAAACAAATGCCCCCCCCGCGAAATCCCAGTAATGCGGGCCATCAGATCAGGAAACAGCTCGGTCAGTTGCCGCAAGGGCGTATCGAGCAGCGGACACTGTTCCCCGCAATGCACTCCGATCATGGTGACCGCGCCATCGGCAAAAATCGCGGTTTCAAAACTGCCCGGCAGTTTCAACCGCTTCAAAATCATATCCCCCACCGCCATTTCCGGGGAAATGGTGACATCAATTGGCAAATGATCGTGTGAGAACAGTTCCTGATATTGGGGCGCCAAATAACTCTGCGCCCGGATCCGGGCAATTTTCATGGGCACCCGGAAAAGCGTGTGAGCAATCTGGCAGATCACCATATTGACCTCATCGAACAAGGTCACCGCGATGATCATATCCGCCTCATCAGCGCCCGCCCGGTCAAGGGCATCGGGAAACGCCCCATGCCCCACAAAACCACGCACGTTCAAGCTGTTACTGACTTGCTGGACCAGATCGGGATCGCTGTCGATGATCGAAACATCGACATCCTCGCTGGACAGACGCTCGGCAATACCATAGCCGACACGCCCCGCCCCGCAAATGATGACTTTCATCCCGCCTTCAAAGCCTCCCCAATCTGTCGCTTACCATGACACCTTGTGGGCGCCTTGTGGGCTTGATCTCTGGGCGCCTTGTTGTCTTTGATATTTGGGCATCTTGCCAGCTGAATATCGAAGGATTTTGGCAGCCCCACCACCCTTTTCCTATCGTCCCCCAACATGGCTACTGGCGCGCCTCAGCGTTGCGTTCATTGGAACTAATTCCAAGTGCCCGCAATTTGCGATGAAGTGCAGAACGTTCCATACCAACGAATTCCGCAGTACGCGAGATATTGCCGCCAAACCGGTTGATCTGCGCCATCAAATATTCCCGCTCGAAAATTTCCCGGGCATCACGCAATGGCAACGACATCAAATGCTGACCGGAATCGCGGCCATTGCCAATAGACAAAGGACTGCCGAGATCTTCAGGCAGCTTGTCAGCGGTGATCACTTCATTCGGACCGCCCTCACTCAAAATCATCAGGCGTTCAACCACATTGCGCAATTGGCGAACATTACCCGGCCATTCATTGGCCTGCAATATCGCAATCACATCCTCGCCAATACGCCGCGGCGGCAAGCCGGAAACATTGACCATCTGTTGCACGAAGTAACGGACCAGTTCGGGAATGTCTTCCCGCCGTTCCGCCAATGACGGCACCCGTATGGGCACCACATTCAGACGGTGGAACAGATCGGAACGAAAAGTGCCGACCTTCATTTCATGTTCCAGATCACGGCTTGATGAAGAAACAATCCGCACATCAACCTTGACCTTGCGGTCCCCCCCAAGGCGGCGGAATTTTTGTTCCACCAAAACCCGCAACACCTTGCCCTGGGTCTCAAGGGGCATGTCCGCCACTTCATCGATGTAAAGCGTGCCGTTATGGGCTTCCTCCAAGCGGCCCACATAACGCTCGGTGCGGCGGCCCTCTTCGGTTCCAAACAACTCACGCTCGACCCGATCCGGCGCCAATGCCGCCGCATTGAGGACGACAAACGGCCCCTCGGCCCGATGGGAAGCATTGTGCAGGGCGCGCGCAGCAAGCTCCTTGCCACTGCCGGAAGGTCCGGTGATCATCACCCGGCTGTTGGTTGCGGCAACTTTGGCAATGGATTGCCGCAACAGATTCATTGCTGAGGAACTGCCGATCATCTCAGCGCTCTGCACGGTTCGGTTGCGCAATTCCTTGTTTTCCCGCCGCAACTGCGAGGCTTCAAGGGCCCGTTGCACCACCAGAACCAGCCGGTCTACCTGAAACGGTTTTTCGATGAAGTCATAAGCGCCTTTTTTGATCGCGGCCACGGCAGTTTCAATATTGCCGTGCCCCGAGATCATCACCACCGGCAAATCGGGATGCGCTTTCTTGGCCCGGGTCAAGATCCCCAGACCATCGAGTTCTGAGCCCTGCAACCAGATATCAAGAATCATCAAAGACGGGCGGCGGTCGGCGATGGCCGCCAGCGCCTCGGTGGAGTTTTTGGCGGTTCGGGTTTCATGTCCCTCATCTTCCAAGATTCCAGATATCAGCTCGCGGATATCGGCTTCATCGTCGACAATCAGAATGTCTGACGCCATGGTTTCCCTCTCTTTGGTTGCCTCAAAAACAGCTGCTCACTCGGCTATCTCTGGCTGTTTTTTCAAAACACTGTCCTGTTCATCATGGGCTGAATTGACTGAATTGGACGCGGCATCGTCTTCATTCTCACCAGCCCCGTTATTCTCCGCATTTTCGGCTTCCTCAGCGATGGCTTCAGTGAGCACCGGCAGCCTCATGCGGACACAGGCGCCACGCTCCGGCGGCTGTTCGATATCCTTACAAATCGCCGCCGATATATCGCGCAAGGTGATCTGACCGCGATGCTGCTCGGTGATTTTCTTGACAATCGCAAGACCAAGACCCGTGCCTTTTTCCCGGGTCGTCACATAGGGCTCAAAAAGCCGGTTGCGGCTTTCCTTGGGCAGGCCAATACCATTGTCGATGACATCAATTTGGTAGCTGTCATGTTCCGCCGTCATGCGCACGATGATCCGGCCCTGATAGCCGGCCGTCTGGTCCTGACCGGCCTGAAGCGCTGCCGCCTCAATCGCTTCGCTGGCATTCTTCACGAGATTGGTGACCGCCTGAGTAATCAACCTTCGGTCGCAAAGCGACATCACCGGCTGGTCAGGCAACATCACATCGAAGTGGATTTCCGGATGCGAAACCTGAAACAACAACACCGCATCGCGGACAATATTGCGAACATCATGCAACTGCATTTCCGGTTTCGGCATCCGCGCAAAGGCCGAAAATTCATCCACCATGCGTTTGATATCGCCAACATGGCGAATAATGGTCTCGGTCAACTTCTCGAATGTCTCCTTGTCGGCTTCAATGAGCTTGCCATATTTGCGCCGAATCCGCTCTGCTGACAGTTGAATAGGTGTCAGTGGATTCTTGATCTCATGGGCAATCCGCCGGGCCACATCGGCCCAAGCCGAGGTGCGCTGCGCTGTCACGAGCTCAGTAATGTCATCGAAGGTGATGACATAGCCATCGATCTGACTTTCCGAACTTTCCCGGGTCACGCGCACCGCAAAATTGCGTTCGGAAGTGCCCAAAATCATGCTGATCTGGCCTTCCGCTCGCCCCTTGGGATGGGCGCGGGCTTTGGCCAACAGCGGCGCAAAATCAGGGATCACATCTTTGAGTTCCGCCCCTAGCAATTGCTTTTCGGACAGTTTCAAAAGCTTGCGCGTCGAGCGGTTGGCAAGGGTTATACGCTGATCATTGTCGATCCCGATCACTCCGGCGGTGACACCATAAAGCACAGCCTCGATAAAGCGCCGGCGCTCATCGAGCTGAGTGTTGGCTTCCACCAGCTCATTGCGTTGCGACTTCAGTTCGCTGGTCATCTTGGTGAACGTCTCGGCCAATGTGGCAATGTCGCCGTGGCGCTCTTTGACATTGACGACGACGTCGAAATTGCCTTGGGAGACTTTCTGCGAGGCGGTGATCAGGCGGCGGATCGGCTCCACCAAACGGTTGGCGAACCAAAGCCCCAGCCAAACCGCCGAAAGCAGCAGACTTAACGCAATTGACACATACATCAGCGCCAACACTACCTGAACCCGTCCCCGCGCCCCTTTCAGCCGCTGATATTGCGCGACATGTGCCTTGGCTCGTTTGACATGGCCCAGCACCACCGGGTTCACCGAGCGCAACACATAAAGATAGGTTTCCTTGAAATTGCTCAATTTTTTCAAGGCCACCACTTTTTGCCCCTGAAGCAAAGAGGCCAACGCCACCCCCCCTTGATCGGCAATGGCGAAATCACGGTCTTCAGGGGGAAAATAGGGCTTGTTCAGACGGTTTTCCGAGGCTAGCAAAACTCTGCCGCGCCGGTCGATCAGATAGGCTTGCGAAACCCCATGAAGTGAGGCCTGGAAGTTGAGCAATTTGCGGAACTGTTCCGGATCTTTCCGCGCCAACCGGGCGGCACTATCAAGCTCTTTGGCAATCGCCAGCACATCGTTTTTCACCCCCTGGCGATGATCTTCCAAATAGGAATGGGCCACCCGGACCGATTGGTTTATAATGGTTTGAATTTGATTGGAAAACAGCTTGTCCAAAATGCCATCAATATGGACACTGGCGAAAATCGCCAGCAGAACCGCCGGCACGGTTGCGATCAGACTGAACAGGGTGACAATGCGCACATGCAGCCGCGCGCCAGCCTGCCTGTTACGATGCGCGCGCCACAGCACCGCCACCTGCCAAGCCACCAGCACCAGCAAGATCAACAGCAAGACAATGGAGACCAAAAGCAGTAACGACACCACTTCATTGGTAGGGCGGATCGGTGTCAGATTGGTGAGGATGAAATAAGTCGCAAAACTGGAGATCAGCGACAGGATGACAACCACCATGCCAAAGCGGTAGAAAAACCGCCCCATCCGCTCCACGGCCGGCAACCGGCTCTTCTGGCGCAACCGGGTCACCCGCACCAAACTTTTACGTTTCATAGCCGCCGTGGCGGGATGCTTGGCAACCGCTTTTGCCGCCTTGGCGGTCTTTGCGCCCCAAAGGCTAAGCTGCGCTTTGGCGCGGCGCTTGCCAGCCCCCATCCGCTCCCGCAGCCGCCTCACCAGCGCTTCAGCCCCGCGGGTCGGCATCGGCCCTGGGGGGCTTTGAGAGTTTTTGGAGTTTGACGAACTTACAAGGCCAGGCTCGTTACCTGAAGGATCTTCGTGCTTCGACATGGATTTGTTGTCTGTGGGTTTGTTGTACCAGCTTCACGATCAAGGCTCATCCACAAAACGGCCCGAAGGCATAGCAGCCAGCACCATTGGCAATAGTTTTGCAGGTTTAGTGCCGTCTTTCAATCACAATGTTGCAAAATTGTGACAGTATGGGGGCGCACATCCCAACAAGGTTAATTCGAAGAAGTCGAGCTGGTACGCACCACCTTGATATCAAGGGCGCGGATCTTGGTCCGCAAGGTATTCCGGTTCAGCCCAAGCAGTTCCGCCGCACGGATCTGATTGCCATTCGTGGCCGCAAGAGTCGCGGTGATCAGCGGGCCTTCAACCTCCCGCAGGATCCGGCGATAAAGCCCCGGTGGAGGCAATTCGCCCTGAAAACTGGCGAAATAAGAAGTCAAATAGCGCTCCATGAAGCTGCTAAGATCAAGTTGATCCAACGCCTGGTCAGAAAGGGGGGCCACGCCTGGGCTGGAACTGGCCAATTCCGCATCGACCATTTCGGCGGTGATCTCGTCTTGGGTATAAAGCACACTCAGACGCTGAATGAGATTCTCCAGTTCGCGGACATTGCCCGGCCAACTGTGCTGTTGCAACCGCCGCAAAGCATCTGGCGCAATGGTTTTCACCGGCGTCCCGTCTTCGGCGCTTTTGCGTAGAAAATGCTGCACCAGATCCGGTAAATCGGTAAGGCGTTCGCGCAACGGCGGCAGATGCACGGGAACCACGTTGAGCCGATAATAAAGGTCTTCGCGAAACAACCGCTGATTGATCAACTGTTGCAAATCACGATGGGTCGCCGCCACGATCCTGACATCGGTCTTGATCGGCGTGCGTCCCCCAACCGTGGTATATTCGCCCTCTTGCAAAACCCGCAGCAGCCGGGTTTGCGCCTCCATTGGCATATCGCCGATTTCATCCAGAAACAGCGTGCCCCCTTCCGCCTGCTCGAAACGTCCCGCGCTGCGGGCCTGGGCCCCGGTGAAGGCGCCTTTTTCGTGGCCGAACAACTCTGATTCGATCAGCTCTTTGGGAATGGCCGCCATGTTGACCGCTACAAACGGCCCGTTGCGCCGCTTGCCATAGTCATGCAACGCACGTGCAACAAGCTCCTTGCCGGTGCCCGATTCACCGGTGATCATCACCGTGAGATCGGATTGGGTGAGCCGGGCCAAAATCCGGTAGACATCCTGCATCGCCTGCGAACGGCCAATCAATGGCGGCTCATTGTTGGTTTCCTCCACGGGCTTGCGGCGCCGGGCATTGTCGCGGGAGTCTGACAAAGCCTGCCCCACCACGGAAATCAATTCTTTCAAATCGAACGGCTTGGGCAAATATTCGTAAGCCCCGCGCTCAGCCGCGGTTATCGCCGTCATCAAGGTATTTTGCGCACTCATCACGATGATCGGCAAATCCGGACGAATCCGCTTGATACGCGGAATGAGATCGAACGCGTTTTCATCGGGCATGACCACATCGGTGATCACCAGATCGCCTTCCCCTTGGGACACCCAATTCCACAGCGTCGCCGCATTACTGGTCGAACGCAGGGTGTAGCCGGCCCGCGTCAAAGCCTGGTTTAGCACCGTCCTGATCGCCGGGTCGTCATCTGCAATAATGATGTTTGTTTTCGGCATCTTAAACTTTATCTATCGTCATCTTATCGTCTCTTTATTGCATTCTTGGCGAACGCCAAACCTGCTTCCCCTCCTCCCCCTCGCTCAGCACGCCGCCCTGACGCCCTATCACCAAACCAGCCTCAATCGACCGCCTCAGCCATTGAGATATCGACATCCGCTTTCGGCAGCATCGTCGTGAAAATGGTCCGCCCCGGATAGGAGTCGCAGTCCAAAATCCCGCCATGGTCATTGATCAGCTTCGCCGTCAAAGCCAGACCAAGACCACTGCCAGAACTTTTCGTGGTCACGAAAGGGTCGAAAATATGCGGCCGCAATTCCGGGGAAATGCCTGGGCCATTGTCTTCAATACTTATATTGATCGGCAAAGAGACCCGGCTATTGGCCCCCGGCACCGTCATCCGCACCCCTGGGCGAAAACGCGTATAGACGGCGATGACCCCATCA
The DNA here is from genome assembly GCA_015494185.1 of Hyphomicrobiales bacterium. GTDB lineage: Bacteria > Pseudomonadota > Alphaproteobacteria > Rhizobiales > S144-35 > S144-35. The sequence continues at coordinate 10,075 of WGBT01000307.1, forward strand.
CTGCGGTCCGGTCCAATGGCTTCTGCCGCGTTCTTGATCAAATTGAGATAGATTTGAATAAGCTTGTTGCGATTGCCCCAGACCGCTGGCAGGGAGGGATCATAAATCTTCTTGAAACGAATATGCTGCGCAAAACCACTGGTCGCCACCTGGATGACATGGTTCAAGATGGCGTGAATGTTCTGCGGCCGAAACTCCGCACGCGGATCCTCGCCGAACATATCCATCCGGTCGAGAATCGAGCAAATGCGGTCGGTTTCCGTGCAGATCAGTTGGGTCAGTTCACGATCCTGGTCAGATAGGTCAGCCTCCAATAATTGCGCAGCCCCCTTGATGCCGGAAAGCGGGTTCTTGATTTCATGGGCCAGCATCGCGGTCAGCGCCGTCACCGATTTGACCGCCCCTTGATGGGTGATCTGGCGCTCGATCATTTGCGCCATATTGCGTTCTTGTAAGACGATCATCACAATGTCACCGGCGTTGGAAGCATCCGTGTCTGATATGTCTGGCAGTTGACAGACATGCAGATCCACCCGACGGGGTTCATCAAGTCTCGGCATCGCCAGTTCGACGGCATATTCATTGACGCTCCCCCCCTTCTCCCGCACCTGCTCGACAAGCGCCAAGACCGGACTGCTAAACCCAATAATCTGCTCGAGATCGCGCCGCAGCATCACATTGCTGCTCATTTGAAAGAACAGTTCGGCCGCCGGATTGACATATAGGATCCGCCCTTCTTCCCCCGCGACAATCACCGCATAAGGCAGGGCATTAATGATCCTCTTTTCCGCATCAGGTAAAATGGCTGCGGCCTTTGCAGCCGCGGAAGCTGCCGATTTATCCGCGTTGTCTGACTGTATAGCCTTTTGGGAGGGCACCGCTTGGGCCCCTGCTTGCTCCTTGTTCCCCTTGCGGGCGGATTGACGCTGTTGCGACCGCGGTTGCTGAGCCCGCCCGGCGCGTTTAGCACCGGTCTGTTTTTTGGCAGAAGTTTTGCTCATGCGGCCAACTCCAACGGCTCTTCATAAAAGCGGGCTAGATTTTGCATGACCCGGCGGGGATTGCTGTCCCGGCACAGCCGCGCACGCCAAGCTTTCAGTATGGCCTCCTTCTGCTGCTGGCTCATCTTGATCATAGCGCCGGCCGCCACCGTCTCAAGACCGGTTTCCAGATACCAGCCAAGGTGCTTGCGTGCCGCCCGCACGCCAAGATCAAGACCGTAGTGGGACAACAGGCCGGTATAATGTTCAAGTGCAATCTCGTATTGCTGCGCCAGCGCCGGCCGAGAAACCGGCTGCCCTAGCGCCAGGCTGCGCGCCAATTGTCCCGGCAGCCACGGTTGCCCTTGGGCGCCGCGGCCGATCATGACGCCATCAGCCCCACTTTGCGCTAAAGCGGTGGCCACATCGTCAGCATCCCGAATATCGCCATTAACAATCACAGGAATGCGCACCGCCTCTTTGACCTTGCGCACGAAAAGCCAATCGGCCTTCCCTTTGTAAAACTGACAGCGGGTGCGGCCATGAACGGTGATCATCTGCACCCCGGCTGCTTCCGCCCGGCGGGCGATTTCCGGCGCGTTCAAGCTGTTGTGATCCCAGCCCATCCGCATCTTCAATGTCACCGGCACACGAACCGCCCCCGTGACCGCCTCGATCAGCGACAGCGCATGATCGGCATCACGCATCAGCGCCGAGCCGGACAAGCCCCGGGTCACCTTGCGCGCCGGACAGCCCATATTGATATCGATGATCTGAGCGCCTGAAGCCTCCGCCATCCGCGCCCCTTCAGCCATCCATTTCGCTTCTCGCCCCGCGAGCTGAACCGCGGGAATGGGTAACCCCTCACTTTGCGCCCGCAACACCACATCGGCACGGCCATGAACAAGCTCCTCACTGGCGACCATCTCCGAAAAGACAAGACTGGCTCCCGCGCGCGCCGCCAAACGGCGAAACGGCAAATCGGTGATGCCTGACATCGGCGCCAGCATCACCGCAGGCACTCTTATCCGTCCTTGACGGCGCAGCCGCGGCTCGCAAAGCCCCCTCTCCGAAGACTTCCTGCCCGAAGCCTCAGACTCGATCCGATCGAGGGCTCTCCCCTTGGTTACATCTCCCGCAATAGGAGAGAAGAACAAATTTGCGATTACCTTAGTGATGGACTTGGCTCCTTGAAATATCTGAAAATTTCAGCCCAAATCTTTTTCACTCTCTCTTTAATAAGACCCTTTTTGAGAAGAAGGCCCTTTGCCGAACTTTCAAGAACATCTCTTGTTGTAAAGATATTCTCCCCTCAACGATCAACGCTCAGATGTGATTAAAAATTAGACAGTGTTAACAGATGGTTACTTCTTGAGCATTTTAGGGGGGAATGGCAGGAAATTCAAGCGGCTTTACAATTTTTCAATTCTTCCGCCCAGATCACCGCAACCCTGTTATAGTTATCGCTGGTTCCTTCTGAAGAGAACTGTTTGCATGGCAACACAGCACGGAAAGGAAAACCTTTGAAATCGGCTGTCCTCATCACTGCAGCCGGCCGCGGCACCCGCGCCGGCGGTGGCGCGCGCCCCAAACAATATCGCCCCCTGGCCGGCAAAATCATCTTGCGGCGCACCCTCGAGGCGTTTGCGGCCTGTCCGTCAATCACAACCATCATGACCGTGATCCACCCAACCGACCA
>WGBT01000308.1 GCA_015494185.1 Hyphomicrobiales bacterium
GCCAAATAACACTTTGGTGAACGTACTCACCAAGTTCACTGCTTTCAAGTTCATCTATATCCAACCCAAGATTGGTTGGGCAAGCTGTCTGCTTGCTTTGATGACAGTCTTTGGCTTTTGGGTTTCAAGTTTCAACACACCTCATCCTGCCGCAGCCCAAAGCCCCTTGTTCAACAGCCGCAGCTACATCACCCCTTTTCCAGAAGGTGACCGCTATCAGCTTTATGTTATTGGTGATGGTCTGGCTGACGGCCTGTTTGGCGGGCTGGCGGCCGCCTTTGCCAACAACAGGATGATCACCACCTATAAACAAACCAAATGGGGCAGCGGCTTTACAAGGATTCGAGGGTTCGATTGGAACCGGGTCCTTGACAATCTACTCAATGTCAACAAGGTTCATATCGCTGTTGTGATGATCGGCTCGAACGACAATAAACCGATCTGGTACAAACGCCGGAAATATGAATTCATGTCCCCGGAGTGGAAGAAGATTTACCGGCAACGGGTGAACAAATTCATGAGGCGGCTCAAACGCGCCAAGACCGCGGTCTACTGGGTTGGCATGCCGATCATGCAGCAAGGTCCCTATAACGCACAAATGCAGTCGATCAATGATCTGTTTCTGGAATTGGCTTTCAATAATGGGATTCGGTTTATCAATACAGGCAGAGGGTTTACCGATCAATTTGGTAATTACATCGTCTATGGAGCAGATTTAACAGGCCGCATGCGGCGGTTACGGCATAAAGATGGAATTCATTTCACCCCCCATGGCTATCGCAAACTAGCGCATTTCATTGCCCAGGAAATTCGCAAAGATCTCAAATTCGCTCGTGAGGAACGGGAAATCCCGTTGGCGGGCTCGGAAGAGGAACAACGGCGCCTTTTTGGCGGTCCGGCCCAAGAAACAGGCCGAGCCACCCCCCAAACCACCACACCTTCACGCAACACTGCGCACAATAAGGCAACCCAAAACCGCAAACGCCATCTAAAAGCAGCCCACGAAAGCAAGCAACACCAAGCCGATTCTGCCTCGACGCGTCTCGCCCCGATCAAGAACCCGCTGCATGGCGAAACGATTGCCAATGAAATGTCGATTGGCCTAACGGCTTTGGCCTCGGTTTCTTCCCTCAATGACACCTCCACCAAAGAAGATCATCTCAATTTACCGCTGGAACAGCGGCCTTATTATAAGGTGTTCGAAAAAGGCCAAGCCATGCGTCCCAAGCGAAACCGTTCTGATGACTTCACCTGGCCCCCGGTTGGCGGATGAAGATGAATGAACAAGTGATCAAAGCTAAATGCCGCCCGCATTACCCCTCATCATGAAGTGCTTTTTCCAAAGTTTCGCTAAGCTCAAACCATTCTGCTTCAACCTGCTCCAATTCTTTGGCCAACTGTCCCCGCTGCCTGGCCAATTGTTGGGCGCGATCTGGCGTTTTGGTGTAAATCGCGCCATCGGCCAAAAGGGCATCAAGACCGGCGATCTTGGCGCTAAGTTGTTCGCTCCGTTGTTCCACGGCCTTCAACCGCTTCCGCATCGGTGCCAGTTGAGCGCGTTTTTCGGCTTTCGATCGGCGCGCCTGTTGCCGGCTTTGGCGCGACCGTTCCGGTTGCGATGAAGGTGAAGTTGAAGTCTCGGCAGCCTTGCGGCTCTTTCCAACACCGCGTGCCGCCAGCAATTGCGCACGATAGCTATCTATATCCCCCTCATAGACGCGCACGGTGCCTTGCTCAACCAGCCACAGGCGGTCTGCGGTGGCCTCGATCAAATGGCGGTCATGGGAAATCAGGATCACCGCGCCTTCATAGGTATTAAGCCCATGAATCAACGCCTCCCGGCTGTCGACATCGAGATGATTTGTGGGCTCGTCAAGAATCAAGAGATGCGGCCCGTGAAAGGCGGCCAGCGCAAACAACAACCGCGCTTTTTCACCGCCTGACAAATCCGCCGCCGGGGTGTCCGCCTTCTCAGCGCCAAAACCAATCGCGCCCAACCTGGCGCGCCGTTCGGCCTCCGTGGCATCAGGCATCAAGGCCACGATATGATCATAGGCCGAAGCCCGCGGATTGAGCTCATCGAGCTGGTGCTGGGCGAAATACCCCACTAGCATTTTCTTATGATGTTTGATCCGGCCTTGAACAAATCCTCCAGAGGCTTGCAAACGGCCCGCCAACAATTTGGCAAAGGTGCTTTTCCCATTGCCATTGGCTCCAAGCAGACCGATCCGGTCATCGTTGTCCAGATTGAGGTTGATCTCTCTTAAGACCGGGCGATCGGGCGCATAACCAACGCTTACATCTTCCAGCTGGATCAGCGGGTTGGCGAGGGCTTTACGCGGATTGGGAAACTGGAAAGGAACGACTTCGCCCTCGATTTCGGCCGAGATCGGCTGTAATTTCTCCAATGCCTTCAGCCGGCTTTGCGCTTGCCGGGCCTTGCTGGCCTTGGCCCGGAAACGCTCAACGAAGGCTTCCATATGGCGCCGCGCGTCATCTTGTTTTTTCTTCAGTTTCAGTTGTAGACGTTGCTGCTCACGCCGGGTTGCCTCAAAACGATCATAGCCCCCCGAATAAAGCGTCAGCCGGCCATTGTTGAGATGCAAGATACTGCCCACCGCGGCGTTCAAGAGATCCCGGTCATGGCTGACGATCAGCGCCGTATAAGGATAATTGCGAATGAAATTCTCCAGCCATAAACTGCCTTCCAAATCCAGATAGTTGGTCGGCTCATCCAACAGCAGGATATCAGGGGCTGCAAACAGCGCCGCCGCCAAGGCCACCCGCATCCGCCAGCCGCCCGAAAATTCTGAGCAAGGACGCTGCTGCGCGGCCTCATCGAACCCTAGTCCCGCGAGAATGGCCGCCGCACGTGCCGGGGCGCCATGGGCCTTGATATCGGCCAGACGAACATGAATCTCGGCAATCCGATGCGGGTCTTGCGCGGTTTCAGCCTCGCGCAAAAGGGCGGTCCGTTCCCGATCCGCAGCCAACACCGTCTCAAGCAGGCTGGCAGGGCCATCGGGTGCCTCCTGGGCCACCAGTGTCATGCGCGCATTGGCGGGCACTGTGATCGTCCCCTCATCAGGAGCCAACTGACCGGTCAGGAGTTTGAGCAAGGTGCTCTTGCCACAACCGTTACGCCCCACCAGCCCCACCTTGTGCCCAGCCGGAATCCCCACACTTGCCCGGTCCAGCAAAACCCGGCCGCCGATCCGGTAACTGACATTATTGATGTGCAGCATTGCATTGATATCCAGGCGTTGCGCCGCCCCAACTTGTGTTGTGATTCGTTCGTTTACTCCTCCCCCTCTCACCGCTCGCAGCAGAACGCAAAGGTCAAGGGGAGGCACAGCAACGGTCTTTGGTTTACTTTGTTGAAATGCTCAAGCCAAGTCCCCAAATGATCAGCAGCAGCCGCAACGTTTCTGTGAGTGCTGCCGCAATATCTACACAACAAAAGTGTCCACTGAAGTTGAACGGCTCACTAAACACCAGATTTTAATCGCCATATGATAGATTGAAAGATAAAATATCTTAAAATCTATCTGTTATTCGTAACTATTGCCCAATAGGCAACAACATTGCAGACAACAGTTCAATGGGCCGTTGAGACAGACGGCGGAAGATGACAACGTGGACAAGAAGCGCGCACGATTCAAAACCAGTTCCAAGCAAACCTCAACGGCCTCTGCCAAGGCCCCCGTCTCTGCGGCAGAGGCATCACAAGCGGGAAACGGGGCGGCAACGGCTTCCAATACGGCCAATAGGGCCAATACGGCGGCTGCCCGTCTCGCCCGCCGCTTTCAAACTGGCTTGCAGAAATTTTGGTCCAATCGGAACGCCTGGCTCGAACAAGCCTTTCCCATTCTGCAATGGGGCCGGAACTACAAACGTGAAGACCTCTCCGGCGATATCATGGCCGGCATAGTCGTGGCCATCATGTTGATGCCGCAAAGCATGGCTTATGCAATGCTCGCAGGCCTGCCGGCGCAAATCGGACTTTATACCGCCGTTCTTCCGCTCATTCTCTATGCCATTTTCGGCTCGAGCCGCGTGTTGGGAGTGGGGCCGGTGGCCATTGTTTCGCTGATGGTTGCCACCACTTTAGAGTCGATGAATTTGACCCCGGAGCAATATCTGGGACATGCCATGGTATTGGCGCTGCTTTCCGGGATCATGTTGGTCGCTGCCGGGATTGCCGGACTTGGTTTTATCACCAATTTCATCAGCCACCCGGTGATTGCCGGGTTTACCACCGCAGGAGCGCTGATCATCGCCTTTTCGCAACTCACCCATATTCTCGGGGTCAAACTCGAGGGAGGACACAATATTTTCCTGATCCTCAAACAGGCGATAGAGAAGGCCCATGAGATCAACCCGACGACGCTGCTGCTGTCGTTACTGGGGATTTTGCTGATGGCGTCACGCGGCCCGTTCACGCAAAAACTGCGCGAACTTGGGGTGAGCGAAACCATTGCCCAAGCCCTGCCCAAGGGCATGGCGCTGTTTCTGGTGGTGGGCAGCATCTTATTCGTTGCCGGTCTCGATGTGGCCAGTAAAGCCCAGATCGAGATTGTCGGCAAAATTCCCGCAGGCCTTCCACCCATCGTCTTGCCCGCATTTGACTGGCGGGTTTGGGAGCAATTGTTACCGGCCGCCGCCTTGATTTCACTGGTCGGGCTGGTGGAAAGCCTCTCGGTTGCCAAGGCGTTGGCCACCCGTCAACGCCAGAAAATCTATCCCAATCAAGAACTGGTGGGTTTGGGCATGGCGAATCTGGGGGCTGCCATCACCAGCGGCTATCCTGTAACAGGCAGTTTTTCCCGCTCGGTCGTCAATTTCACCTCCGGCGCTAATACCCAGCTTGCCGCAATCATCACCGCAGTGCTGATTGCCATCGTCTTGATGTTCTTCACGCCGCTGTTGCACGATCTGCCGCGGGCCATTTTGGCGGTGATCATCATCATGGCGGTTTCCAAACTGATCGATTTTGGCCCGTTTTTTTCTTCCTGGCGCTATTATCGTCCCGATGGGCTCGCCTTCCTGGCCACTTTTTTCGCGGTCTTGATTTACGGTGTGGAGATCGGCATTCTTTCGGGGATCGTGTTATCGGTCGGCATGTATTTGTGGCGCATGAGCCGGCCGCGCATGCCGGTCTTGGGCCGGGTTGGCGATAGCACTCATTTCCGCTCGGCCGAACGCCACGATGTTCAAACCTATGACCGGATCCTGATCATTCGCGTCGATGAAAATCTGGTTTTTGCCAATGCCGCCTATCTGGAAGAACGAATGCTTCAGGAAATTGCCGACCACCCGGAAGTCAAACATCTGGTGTTGGTGATGAATGCCGTCAGCCTGATCGATGCTTCGGCCCTTGAGACTTTGGAAAATCTCGTTGACCGCTATCGCGAAGCGGGAGTACTCATTCATCTCGCCGGATTGAAAGCCCCGGTGCGCGACATGCTCGAGCGCTCGCATTTCCTGAAACATCTCTCCCCGGGCGAGATTTTCATGTCACCCCATGAGGCCGTGTTGGAATTGACCGGTGGCAGCATGCAACCGGAAGGCAAGCCCGTGAGCGGCTCATCGTCTGCCCCGGCAATCCCTGCTACCGAAGAGAGAGATGACGTTCTCCAATCCACCAACGAATCGTCCCCCGCAAGCAATGTTTCATCACCACCAATGGCTGCCAAAACCAGACATTGAGCCTGCTTCCACCAACTGTCTCCCCGCTATTCTCGGGCAAGCTGGCAATCTGGACGTCAGACTGGCCCACACCCGGCGCGATATCCACACAGCACAAAAAATCCGCTACCAGGTCTTTTTTCGGGAGATGGGCGCCAAGGCGGCACTTCCGCAACGCTTGTTGCAACGGGACTGGGATCATTACGATGACTATTGCGATCATGTCCTGGTCTTCGACCGAACCCGCAAACCGGCTTTTTCAGCTCCCCTTGTAAGCCGTTTCATGAACCGCGCCGTAAGCTGGGGCAAAGCCATCGGCACTTATAGGCTCTTGAGCCAGGACAAGGCACGGCTTGCTGGCGGCTTCTACTCACAACAGGAATATGACCTGACGGCGCTGCTTGAAAAGAACCCCGGCCGGCGTTTCCTGGAACTGGGCCGCTCATGTGTGTTGCCCGCCTATCGCAACCGGCGGACGTTGGAATTGCTGTGGTATGGCATTTGGCGTTTTGCCCGCGCCCACAAGATAGACGTCATGATTGGTTGCGCCAGTTTTCCCACGCCCATTCCCGAGGACCACGCGTTGGGCTTGAGTTTTCTGCACCATTTTGCCCGCGCCGAAGAACCATGGGCCGCCCGTGCCCATCCCCATGTCTACACCCCTATGGCGCTGATACCCGCCGCTGAGATCGATCCACGCCGCGCCATCCGTGCGCTGCCGCCCCTCATCAAGGGCTATTTACGGCTTGGCGCGATGTTTGGGGATGGAGCTGTCATCGATCCGCAATTTGGCACCACCGATGTTCTGGTGATCCTGCCCATCAGCCGCATTGCCGATCGCTACTTCGATCACTTTGGCGGCCGCCCTGATCCATGACCGGCATTTGCAACACGCAACTGTTGCATGACTGTTGCGCAACACCAAAGACACAAATACGGTATTTTATTATTTAAAAACAATGACTTATAATAAAAAACCATTCCGGAGCACAGCGCAACGGATCTTGATTTTTCTATTTAATATCAGTATCTTACGAAATTGGCATGAGTATTGCTTTAAGAAAGGGTGAGTTCTTGCCCCGGATGTTAGCGCATCAAACCGCAAGTCATGCGATTATGAATCTGATTGCGATCCGGGCCTGTCGATATTGGCCGAATCCATGACGGCCGTTCACCACGCAACAATTCTAACTGGAGCCCAAAGCAAAATGAACAAAACCCTCAAATCACTGATGATCACTGGCCTTGTCGCCACAGCTGGCATGGCGGCTTCTGTTGGCACCGCAAACGCCTTTTGGGGCTGGGGCGATGGCACCGGCCATGGTGTTGGCCATGGTGCCTTCAAGGGCAATTTCAATATGAGCTTTTCAGGCGACGCCAATACCGCGCTTCATGGTGAAGGGGTGAACAGCTATTACGGCTATGCCCCTTATTATGGCTATGCGCCTTATCCTTATTATGGTTACGCGCCTTATGCCTATGTGCCCTATGGTTACGCCCCAGTGCCTTATGGTGTGGCTCCTTATGGCACGGCCCCGGCTGCAACCTCAAAAGCGCAAAAAGAAGCCCAGAAAAAAGCCGCTGCTGAATATCGCAAACGTGTCGAAGCTCATCGCGCCTTCATCGAAAAACGTCAGGCCGAATTCCGGAAAGCCCATGAGCAGGCTCTTGCCCGCTATCGCGAAGCAATGAAAAAGCGCGCCGAAGCTCATAAAGCTTTCATGGCTCAGCAGCAGAAAATGGCGGCTGAAATGCAAAAACGTATGCCGGTTGCTCCATCAGCGGCGTTTCCCGCCCCTGCCAACCTTGATTCCGACACCTTCTTCAAAAAACTTGAAGCGGATATGAAAGCCGAGCGGGAAGCCTTTGAAAAACGCATCAAAGCCGAACAGGAAGCCTTTGAAGCTCAAATCAAAAAGCAAGAAGAAGCCCTCAAGGCCGAGATGGAGCGGATGGACGCCCTGATCAAAGCCGAACTGGAAGCTGCCAAAGCCACCACCTCGAAAAGCAAAAGCATCGATCAGAAAAGCTAAGGCTTTTTGAGATGGCGCTTTAAAAGGAGCTGAACAGGGGGCCATCACAGCCCGATACCACAACACACTAAACAAAAAACAGGCTGATCCACTTCAACAGGATGAGCCTGTTTTTTTGCCCGCGGCCGGCCAATCTATTGCCTCCCCTTTCTCCCCTGCAAAGCCCAAAATTCCGTGGATAACTTGCATCACAGACTCGCCAAAGAAAACTTTTGCGTTACGAAAACAACGACAAAAAACATTAACCAAAACAATAAAACAAAGTGTTCAAGGCCATGGAATGGGACAGAAATCAATATTTATTATCCTTTATAGGTTTTAATCTCCCTCTAAATCTCCCTTGATTGCTTCTGTCTCGTTTTGGGCTACACTTGGTTACAGGAGTTCAACATGCGTCTTTTCAAGAATTTTGCGTTTTTTTCACTTGTCTTTACACTGCCTCTGCTACTTTCCATGGCACCGGCGGAAGCCAAAGTGACCGCCAAAATCGACTTGTCATCACAACGGATGACGGTTTACGTTCACGGCATCCCCTATTATCATTGGCCCGTGTCAACAGGCCGCAAGGGATACCGGACACCGCGCGGCTATTTCCGGCCGACCTTCATGAAGCGGTTCCACCGGTCGACCATTTATAACAATGCACCAATGCCCTATTCGATTTTCTTCAATGGCGGGATTGCCATTCATGGGACCAACCATATTCGCAGCCTGGGACGGCCGGCTTCACACGGTTGTGTTCGGCTTCATCCTGTGCATGCTGAAACCCTTTACAACCTGGTCAAAAGATATGGCATGCGCAAAACCCGCATCATCGTCAAACATTAGCGGGATGATGAGGCGCGTCCCAGCCTCCTATAGAAGCGGCGGATTTTCATGATGACTCTTCTGTTCTTGACCGCTGCAACATTTCTCGCCAGTGCGGTGACCGGCATTGTCGGCGTCGGTGGCGCCCTTTTGGTGGTGCCGCTGCTCACCGTACTGGCTGACGCACTTGGCCTGCTGCCGCCGGAAATCCGCTTCATCGGCTATACCATGAATTTTCTGTCATTGGCGCCGATTGCCTGGAAGAACCGCCGTGAAGTTGATCTTGCGCTCGCCACTCCCATCTTTGCCACCGCCATCGCTGGTGCGTTTTTGGGCGCCTTGTTGCCTCAGCTGATTGGTGAGCGGGCCTTACTCGGAGCCTTCACCGCCACACTTGTCGTGGTCATCGCCTTGATGATCCGTAAAATCATGGCCCCAGCGCCAGCCCCGCTAAGTGATCAGGCACACAGCTATACCCTGCGCGACCGGCTCTATCTCAGCGGCATCGGCCTGATCGTCGGCCTGGCCTCGGGCGCCTTTGGTATCGGTGGCGGGGTTTTCATGATCCCGCTTGTCGTGCTGGCATTGGGCATCCGCCCCCTGGCGATTATTCTGATCACCCCGCTGACCGTACTGTTCTCGACCGGAACCGGCATGATCACCAGCATCGCTCAAGGGCTCCCGCAATTGCATTGGCACGTGCTGGCCCTGACCGTTACCGCCGCCATTGCCGGCACAGCGCTTGGCGACCGGTTGCGCGGCCAGCTTTCCGACAAGATGCTGATGTGGTTGATCGTCTTTGCCATCACCGTGCTTGCCCTGAAAATGGGGCAGCGCGCCCTGTCCATGGGCTAATTGGGCTCATTCGGCTTAAAATTGAGCAATGACGCCTTGCGTATAGACTTTCTGCTTCTGCTCCAGCCCCTGCCACCTACCCCCCCACCTCCTGGTTGGACCTGCGACAAATTCTTTTCTGCAAATCATTCTTAGTTGCGTTCTTAATCATTGCCTCCTATATTCATTTCAATAAGAGGCAAAGGGTCAAGTTGGTGATGACAGAATATATTCTTACAGCCGGGCGAAGCGGACGATTGTTCATCAGCGCCATCGGACTGCGGTATTGGAACTGGCGGGTTCTGGCGGTGCTCGTGCTCGCTCTGATGACGGCCACGTCCCCCGAATTGCGCAATCTAGTCTTTGCCGCCATGTCCGACGCCTATATTCAGGTGACGGTGTTCGTCGCCGGTACGCTGGCTGTGGTTTATGCCTTTGAAAACGCCTTCCGCTTCGATCTTGGCCGCGCCATGTCGCGTGCCCGCCACTGGCAAGTGCCGATTGCCGCCGCTCTTGGGGCACTGCCGGGTTGCGGCGGCGCCATTATCGTCATGACCCATTATACC
>WGBT01000309.1 GCA_015494185.1 Hyphomicrobiales bacterium
GATCTGACGGTGGCTCAAATGCGCGGGCCTTGGGCAGGGGAGCTGGGGCAGATGCAATTTCTGCCTAGCCACTATGTAGAGTATGGTGTTGATTTCGATGGGGATGGCAAGGTCAATCTGCTCCACAGCAAACCGGATGTTTTGGCCTCATCGGCCAATTATCTCAAACATTTGGGATGGCGGGCCGGGGAGCCTTGGTTGGAAGAGGTGGTTATTCCTGCGCGACTGCCTTGGGAAAAGACCGGCCTGGACATCAAATTGCCCCGCTCCCAATGGGCGAAATGGGGTGTCAGGCGGCGCAATGGCCGTCCGGTCAAGGCCGATGATATGCCTGCTTCACTGTTGTTACCAATGGGGCGCAATGGTCCTGCCTTTCTGGCTTACAGGAATTTCGATGTCTATCTGGAATGGAACCAGTCATTGGTCTATGCCACCACGGCGGCCTATTATGCCACCCGCATTGCCGGCGCCCCACGCATGAGCCCCGGCCGCGGCCGGGTGGATGCCCTCAATGTCACGCAGATCAAGACCCTGCAACGGCTGTTGCAGCGGCGGGGCCATGATGTGGGTAAAGTTGACGGCATCATTGGCGCCAAGACGCGCGCGGCGGTGAAGAAAGAACAACTTCGCCTCGGCCTTCCCGCCGATGGCTATCCGACGACTGAGCTCTTGGCGCGGTTGCGTTGAGAAGCCTGTTGATATATTACAGGTGCTTGCAATTCTCTCTGTGAAGAAAACAATTGTTAATTGTAATCAGTCTGACCGCGGAGGCATTTTTGGGTGTCGAAAATGGCTTTCAACATGTTTTCATTAAAAGCGTTCATATCGATATTTGGATCCGCTTCAGCCTGTTGACGAGCCAGTCGGCCATTGGCAAACCCAGCGGTGATGATCTCCAGTTGCCGGGCGTTAAGCTTGTTATTGGCGGCTTGGAAGAAGCAGCGGCAGAAACGTTTCGCATTTTCGCGGCGATATTTGTTCTCGCAGCTGGTTATAAAACGTGTTTTTTGGGCGGCTAGCACGGTGAGCGCACCGGTTTCATCGGCCGGTCTGGCAATGGTTTGATGGGGGAACAGCGCTGTGAACTGGAGAATGAGATGCGCAACAAGCATCTTTGACAAACAAGCTGGCATACGCACCTCCTGAAATTGAGAGAGCGGTTGTCTTGTTGCAACTGAGATGAGGTGATTCGGCAACAGGGTCAAGAATTGCGCGCGATTTCAATGGGGCAATCCTGCGCCCCTGTTGCATTTGGGAGACGTGTCTTGACAAAATGATTTTCAAGACAAGGATCGATAGCGGAACGCCGGAAGGGTTATTGTTCTTGCCCTAACTCCTATTGCTCTTGAGGACAAGCGGCAAACCGGCTGCCATGAAAATCACCAGATCGGCTTGCGAAGCGATTTTTTGGTTCAAGGCGCCATGAACATCGCGGAAGGCCCGGGCCAGCGCATTTTCCGGGACAATGCCAAGGCCGACCTCATTGGACACGATGATGACCGGACCGGGCAAGGTTTGTAAGACGGATAAAAGCCCAACAATCTGCCCATTGGCATCATGCTCGGAAGCGAAAAGATTGGAAAGCCACAAGGTGAGGCAATCGAGCAGAACAATGCTGTTTTCGGTACTGGCTTTTTTGAGGGCCTCAACAATTGCAATCGGCTCTTCCAAGGTGGACCAGTGAGCAGGCCGGCGCTGCTTATGCGCCTCGATTCGCTTATGCATTTCCGCATCATGGGGCTCAGCCGTGGCCAGATAGACCGGTGCCAGGCCGGATTTCTGGGCCAGTTGTTCCGCATATGAACTCTTGCCGGAACGCGCGCCTCCTAATATCAATGTCAGCTTTTCAATCATCGTCATCCATCGTGTTGCCGCTATAGTGTCCTTTAATTCCAGTGCTCACCGTGCCACTTTAAGTGCTTTGCTTAAAGCATTTTACAGCCCGTCACACCAGAGGAATATTGGCTGGAAGCCGCTATTGCAATCGTTCTTGCTTCATTATGAGCCAGAATTTCTTGGGGCCGTACCCCGTTCTGGTCTTGACTTTATCGGCAGAAGGCCGCAGATAATCAATTCGAGGTTTCTTGAAATCATAATTTATCATTTCGTTGTCGGGGCATGGCGCAGTCTGGTAGCGCACCTGGTTTGGGACCAGGGGGTCGCAAGTTCGAATCTTGCTGCCCCGACCATTCATTCTTCTAATTCTGCTGATGGGCAACGCGCCGGTCCAAGGTTTTGGAATAGAAACTCTGGAGCCAGAAACTTCGGTGAGCTAAGTTCAGAGGGGAGGGGCGTAAGGTTGCATAACCCATGAAAGTTGGGTCAGAGAGAAAAGCGGGAGTAAGGAATGGCCGCCAGAATCTATAAACCCGCAAAGACCGCCATGCAGTCTGGAACTGGGCGGAGCAAGCGTTGGGTACTGGAATATGAACCTGAAGTCCGGCGCGATGTTGAGCCGCTAATGGGCTGGACCAGCTCAGGGGACATGAAAAGTCAATTGCGTTTGAGCTTTGCAACGCTTGAAGAAGCTGTCGGCTATGCTCAGCGCAATGGTATTGCCTATCGGGTCGAACGTCCCAAATCAAGACGCCGTCAGCCAAAATCTTATGCCGATAATTTTCGCTATGGCCGCCGCGACGCCTGGACGCACTAGGTTCTGTTCCGAAACAGAATCGGGTGGTGAGTTCAATGGTTCAATAAAAGAGGCCGTTAGGAAGGCGGTTAAAGTCACCACGGGGTATTGTCATGGCGCTAAGCTCTAAGGCGCATTTTTTAATTGGCGCCGCGTGTCGTAGGTGGGTGTGCATCAAGGATGGTCCGCGCTTCGTGGTCCCGTAGCTCAGCTGGATAGAGCAGCGGACTTCTAATCCGCAGGTCGCAGGTTCGAATCCTGCCGGGATCGCCAATGATTTCATATTTCAAGGGGCGGCGCGTGAAATGGCGGTGTGCTTCTTACTTCAAAGTATTTATCAG
>WGBT01000310.1 GCA_015494185.1 Hyphomicrobiales bacterium
CCCGTGCTGCGTGGCGCTGTTTGGCGTCGAAAAGCTCAGCCCCTGGCTTCAAAATGCCAAGTTCAATCAAAGTCCCAAATGGAATTCGCGGCTCTTTGCGCCGGCTGGGAACAGCTTCAACCGTGTCAGCGGGCAAGGGTAAAACCTGCTCGATCCGCTTTTTAGCCGCCGCCGCATAGCCGGGGTTGGCTTCGATTCCGATGTAACGCCGGCCAAGCCGTTTGGCGACAGCCCCTGTGGTGCCTGTGCCAAAGAATGGATCAAGAATCATGTCGCCCGGATCTGACGCTGCCAAAATGACCCGTTGCAACAAGGCTTCAGGTTTTTGGGTTGGGTGCGCCTTTTTGCCAGCCCCATCTTTGAGCCGCTCCTGACCGCTACAGATTGGAATAAGCCAATCTGAGCGCATCTGGACATCTTCATTGAAGGCTTTCATCGATTCATAGTTGAATTTATAGCGTGACTGGGCATTGTGAGCCGCCCAAATGAGGGTTTCATGAGCGTTGGTAAAGCGGCGGCCGCGAAAATTTGGCATCGGGTTGGTTTTTCGCCAAATCACATCGTTCAAGATCCAATAGCCAAGGTCTTGAAGGGCGGTGCCGACGCGGAATATATTGTGGTAAGAACCGATCACCCATAACGTGCCATCGGGTTTCAGCACACGCCGGCATTGGGCCAGCCATTGCCGGGTAAATTCATCATAGGCCGCAAAACTGTTGAATTTGTCCCAGTCTTGATGCACCCCATCGACAACGGTGTTGTTGGGGCGCAAAAGCTCTCCCTCAAGCTGCAGATTATAGGGGGGGTCGGCAAAGACCATATCGACACAATCATCGGGCAGCTTTTGCAATTCTTCGATACAATCGCCGATGAAAATCTGCCCCGACCGCAAATCGGCCCGGCAGCGCGATGCTGTCACTTGGGGTGGAACTTCCTGGGACGGGGACTTGCAAGAGACGGGCTGTTCTTCACCAGCATCAAAACGACTTCCAGCCATAAGTATACGCTCAACACTTTAACACAACAAACGCAGAACAACAAAACAGGAACATATATAGCCTATTTCAGCACTCTTGTGAAGCAAAATCTCACCCAAGTCAGATGATTTTCACCTCGAACGCGCTTGGAACGCGCTTGCGCCTTCCTCCATGCTGCAATGCGCCGCATCCTTCACCCCCTCACTTTTGGCGGATGAATTTCGCGAAATTTAGATTTCGCGTTGACTTTGGGGCTCATCCTATCCCATAAGTCGGAAAGAAAACTCGGGGCCGCTTGCTCATTCGTCTCCAGTCGCAGTTGTTTGGAAGCTTTTGGCTTGGACTGCAAAACCGAGCTGGTGTTGTCAAGCTCGCGCGGTCATTTTGGGTGTTGCAGGTACTTGTGCGTTACGCGTACCCCTTAAAGCCCGGTGGCGGTTGTGTTTGCTTTCAAGCGAAAACTCAACAACCGCCCAAGCCAATCGAAAATAACGACGTCTTCAGCGTGACGAGCGGGGATTATTATTAATCAAGAGCAACAAGAGCGAAGTTACGATCGACGGAATGAGTTTTTAATGACGTAACCTGCCGCGCCCCTTGGCCAGCGAGGCGAGCAGGCCGATAGGCCAAAAAATAAAATGAGATCAATTTCGTAATCTGGAGGATGTCCATGTCCAATGCTGCTTTGACCGAAGATTTGGCTTTGAGCGCCAGCCACGAGGAAATGGCCAATGCCATCCGGGTGTTGTCAATGGACGCGGTGCAGAAAGCCAATTCCGGCCATCCTGGTATGCCGATGGGCATGGCCGATGTAGCAACGGTGCTGTTTTCGAAATTCTTGAAATTCGATGCCAGCGCCCCCGACTGGCCGGATCGGGACCGCTTTGTGCTGTCTGCCGGCCATGGCTCGATGCTGATCTATTCGCTGCTCTATCTGACCGGCTATCCGGGGGTGACCGCAGAAGAGTTGAGCAATTTCCGCCAACTGGGGTCGAAAACCGCCGGTCATCCGGAATACGGCCATATCCCCGGTGTCGAAACCACCACCGGTCCCCTCGGCCAGGGGCTGACCACCGCGGTGGGCATGGCCATGGCCGAACGTATGCTGGCCACCCGCTTCGGCAAAGACATCGTGGATCATTACACCTATGTCATCGCCGGTGATGGTTGCCTGATGGAAGGGGTCAGCCATGAAGCGATTTCGCTCGCCGGCCACCACAAGCTCAACAAATTGATCGTGCTGTGGGATGACAACAATATTTCCATCGACGGTGAAATCTCGATCGCCTGTTCTGATGATCAGCTCAAGCGGTTCGAGGCTTCCAACTGGAATGCGATGCGCGTTGATGGGCACAATCCCGAAGAAATCGCCAAGGCACTTGAAGCCGCCCGCAATTCGGACAAACCCACCCTGATCGCCTGCAAGACCATCATCGGCAAAGGCGCTCCGAACAAACAGGGCTCCCACAAAACCCATGGGGAAGCCTTGGGTGAAGAAGAAGTCGCCGCCACCCGCGCCGCCTTGGGCTGGACCGCCCCCCCCTTCGAAGTCCCCGAACATATCCTGTCGAGCTGGCGCAAAGTGGGGCAACGGGGCAAGGCGGCCCATGACGCCTGGAAACAACGCGCCGCGAAACTGTCGGAAACCGAACGGGCTCAATTGACCAATCCGGTCACCGATGCGGTCATGGCCGAGGTCAAAAAAGCAGTGATCGAGGTGAAAAAGAAAGCCTCCGAAGAACGGCCCAAAGTCGCCACCCGGGTTTCCAACAAAATGGTTCTCGACGCGCTGGTGCCCCTGGTGCCGGGCATCGTTGGCGGCTCCGCCGATTTGACCGGCTCCAATGGTTGTTTTTCCGATCATTCCAAATCCATCACCCCGGATGATTATTCCGGCAACTATGTGCATTATGGGGTTCGTGAATTCGGCATGGCCGCGATGATGAACGGCATGTCCTTGCATGGCGGTGTGGTCCCCTATGCCGGCACTTTCTTGGTCTTTGCCGATTACAGCCGCCCCGCCATTCGCCTTGGGGCGCTGATGGCCACCCGGGTGATCCATGTCATGACCCATGACAGCATTGGCCTTGGCGAAGATGGCCCCACCCATCAGCCGGTGGAAACCATTGCCTCGCTGCGGGCCATGCCCAATTTGAACCTGTTCCGCCCCGCCGATACGGTGGAAACCGCGGAATGTTGGGAAGTGGCCTTGAGCATGGCCAAAACGCCTTCGGTGTTGTCGATGACCCGTCAGGGGCTGCCGACACTGCGCACCGAACATACGGATGAAAACCTCTCCGCCAAAGGCGCCTATGTCTTGCGGGAAGCCGATGGGGAACGCGACGTGACAATCTTGGCCACGGGCTCAGAGGTCGAAATCGCGGTCGCAGCGGCCGATATCCTCAAAGACAACGGCATCAAGGCAGCCGTTGTTTCGATGCCCTGCTGGGAGCTTTTTGCAGCCCAAAGTCACGAATACCGTCAGCAAGTGCTGGGCACTGCTCCGCGTGTTGCCGTGGAAGCGGCGGTCAAATTCGGCTGGGAACGCTGGCTTGACAGCCATGGCGGTTTTGTCGGCATGCATGGCTTTGGGGCTTCCGCGCCAGGACCTGCCCTTTACGAACATTTTGGCATCACCGCCGCAAAGGTCGCCGAAGAAGCGCAAAACACGATCGAAAGGGCGAAAAACAGCTAACACCCGAACCATTGTGCAGGCCCCTTTCCCTTTGGCAAATCACGGAATCAGCCGACAGAGCGGCTGCCGGATTGCTGGCGATTTGAAAGATGATTCAAGCATCTTTTCAAACAGGCGATCCCCCAACAAGCGATACCAGGAAGGGCTTGCACAATTTTATATCAACTGGGACCAAAGCTGATACAGGGAGAGTATGGGCTAAGTCGATAAAGCAAACTGGGAAACTGATACGATGGGCCGCATCGGCAAGTCGCTATTCTCAAAGGGCAACAAATCTGGCGCCCTAAGGGCCCTTGTTGGATCGTGCGGCCTTGCTGGAGAGCACGGCTTATGCAGGAAAACGCATCGTTTCATCTGGAAACAAGCAACTAAGTGGGGGTGTGGCCGACGCATCCTGCCTGATTGGCACCCCTGCCCTCCAGCCCAGCCCTGATGATGCGTAGATGCGTAATGGAACTCACCCATGTGAAATGTGCGGAGAATTGAACTCATGAAATCTATCGAAGATGTCGATGTTGAAGGCAAGCGCGTGATGGTCCGGGCTGACCTCAATGTGCCCATGAAAGATGGTGTCGTCACCGATGCCACACGAATCGAGCGGTTCTTGCCGACGGTCAAAAATCTGACCGAGCGCGGCGCCAAAGTGATCATCCTATCGCATTTTGGCCGTCCAAAAGGTCAGGTTGAGCCAAGCTTTTCCCTTTATCCTGTGACCAAGGACTTGGCGACACGGCTCAAACACAACATCGTCTTTGCCGAAAATGCCATCGGCAACCCGGCCAAAAACGCCGTAGCACGGCTGAAAAACGGCGATGTGGCGATGTTTGAAAATGTCCGCTTCCACCCCGGCGAAGAAGCCGATGACGAAGAATTCGCCGAGCAACTGGCGGCCAATGCCGATATTTACTGCAATGACGCCTTTTCCTGCTCGCACCGGGCCCATGCCTCGACCCATGGGCTAGCCAAGAAACTTCCCGCCTATGCCGGCCTGTCGATGAAAAAGGAGCTCGATGCGCTGAATATGGCCCTTTCAGACCCTGAACGTCCGGTGGCTGCGGTCGTTGGCGGTGCTAAGGTCTCAACCAAAATTCCAGTCTTGACCAATCTGGCCAAACGGGTGGATCTGTTGATCATCGGCGGTGGCATGGCCAACACTTTTCTCCATGCCCAAGGAGTCAAAGTCGGTAAATCCTTGTGCGAACCCGATTTTGCTTCCACCGTCAAGGAGATTACCGAAGAGGCGGAAAAATCGGGCTGCCGCATTTTGCTCCCCATCGATGTGGTGGTCGCTGAAGAATTCGCCGAAAATGCCCCCAATCAGGTCTATGAATTGGATCAGGTGCCGGAAAACGGTATGATTTTGGACTGCGGGCCGAAATCCGTTGCAATGCTCAAAGAAGAACTCAATAAGTGTAAGACGGTGCTGTGGAACGGGCCGCTTGGCGCTTTTGAGGTCAAACCTTTCGGCGAAGCAACTTTCGCCTTGGCTCAGGAAGCTGCAAGACTGACCAAAGAAGGCAAGCTGGTTTCTGTGGCAGGCGGCGGTGATACCGTTGCTGCTTTGAATGCTGCCGGCGTCAGTGATGACTTCACCTATGTCTCAACTGCAGGCGGCGCCTTCCTGGAATGGCTGGAAGGGCGTGAACTGCCCGGTGTTGCGGCTCTTGAAGCGAACAGCTAGGAGGGGTAGCTTCGACGTCCGCGGCGTCAGGTGCAGCCAGGACTCGAACGAAACGGTCTACCAAACAGCAGCTCAAACCGAGGGCCTGGCAGTATGCAAGACCGGCTAAAACGGAAAGCGAAGATTGTGCGGCTTAGACTGGCAACACGTGTAAAGCCGTGATAGAAGGGCATAGGTTCGCCGCACGGTCGCCATTTCAAGAACCGTTTGCACAGACGGAAGGGCGTCGAGGCAACCAGGATTGTGCGCCTCATGCCAAGTTGAACACAAACACCAATTTTCAAGTAGGAACGAAGGGAGGGAGTCCCCCATGCCACTGATCACATTGAGACAACTTTTGGACCACGCCGCGGAAAACGACTATGGCGTGCCAGCCTTCAACATCAATAATATGGAACAAGGCATTGCCATCATGGAAGCCGCCAAGCAGACCGATTCCCCGGTCATCATCCAAGCCAGCCGCGGCGCCCGGGCCTATGCCAACGACATCATGCTGTCAGCGATGATCGAGGCGCTGACCAAAATGTATCCGGAAATTCCACTGGTCATGCATCAGGACCACGGCAATAACGAAGCCACCTGTCTGTCTGCCATTCAGAATGGTTTTACCTCGGTGATGATGGACGGCTCTCTGGAAGCCGACGCCAAAACCCCGGCCTCTTACGACTACAATGTGAGAATCACCAAGGCCGTCACCGAAATGGCGCATATGGTTGGTGTGTCTGTGGAAGGGGAGCTGGGCTGCCTGGGGTCCCTTGAAACCGGCAAGGGCGAAGCCGAAGACGGGCACGGCTTTGAAGGCGAACTGAACCGTGACCAGCTTTTGACCAATCCCGATGAAGCGGTGGATTTCGTCTCCCAAACCAAAGTCGATGCGCTTGCCGTTGCCATTGGCACCTCTCATGGCGCCTATAAATTCACCCGCAAGCCCGATGGCGAAATTTTGGCTATGAATGTGATTGCGGAAATTCACGAAAAACTGCCCAACACGCATATCGTGATGCATGGCTCAAGCTCGGTGCCACAAGATCTGCAAGACATCATCAATGAAAATGGTGGAAAAATGCCGCAAACCTATGGGGTGCCGGTTGAGGAAATCGTCAAGGGCATCAAGACCGGCGTGCGCAAGGTGAATATCGACACCGATTTGCGGATGGCGGCAACCGGGGCCA
>WGBT01000311.1 GCA_015494185.1 Hyphomicrobiales bacterium
GATTTGTCTCGCATTACCGGGATTTTGCGCCAGACCCTTCGGGCGGCATTTTCACTTCATCTCGCTGGCATTTCGCCCTTGGAAATAGCTTCGGCTATTCCCTGCGGGCGAAAAACCAGCGATATTTCGCGAAAATGCCGCTGGCATCCACGCCCTTTATGGGTCCTGAGCCTAAGGGGCCAAAACAGCGCTTGGCAACTCAACTTGGCAACTCAAAAAGCTCTCTGTGTCTGCCTGGGGACAAGCGCTGCCAGCGGTAGCGGCAAAGCTTCCGGTCCGTCTGATACAAGAGGCTGACACACAAGCGGGAACGTGCCAAGCTGTGTTTGGACCGAAAGAAAGCCGATGCAAACAAGCATTTTTTCTTTGATAGGCAGATTGAGCCGATTTGCAAAGAAAAGATTGACATTTTTGCCAATGCATCGCCTTCTATCGGGAGGGGGGCGGGATGAATACCTGCGGGACTGGCCGTAAATGCAGGTACCAAATGGTAGCCCTCAAAGTGCGTTCGTATTGCGGTAACATGACAGTGAGTTTACACGATGAGTGGCATTCATCCGCATAAAATTGCTTCTGCTTTTGAGCGAAGTTTAAAATCAAAATCTTTCATGCATATCGTCCAATCGCAAGATGAGCACAGCCTTTCGGTGGAATTTTCTGCTTCAGAAGCGCTGCCCCTTGATAGCGGTGCCACGCTTGGCCCCTATAAAATCGCTTATCAAACCTATGGGAAACTGAACGCCGAAAAGTCGAACGCCATTCTCGTCTGTCACGCTTTGACCGGGGACCAGCATGTTGCCAATGTCAATCCTGTCACCGGCAAGCCGGGATGGTGGGACATGATGGTCGGGCAGGGCCGCCCGGTGGATACCGATCGTTTTTTTGTGATTTGCTCAAATATCATTGGCGGTTGTATGGGCTCGACGGGGCCTGGTTCGATCAATCCTGCCACCAACAAGCCTTATGGGCCGGATTTTCCAGTAATCACGATTGCCGACATGGTGCGCGCCCAGGTGCAACTGATTGATCATTTGGGCATTGATAAACTGCTTTGTGTAATCGGTGGCTCGATGGGGGGCATGCAGGTGTTGCAATGGGCGGCCAGCTATTCCGACCGGGTGATCTCGGCAATCCCCATTGCCACCGCCGCCCGGCATTCGCCGCAAAATATCGCCTTTCATGAGGTTGGGCGGCAAGCGGTGATGGCCGATCCCGATTGGCGCAATGGGCGTTATCTCGAAGCCGGTGTGAGCCCGCGCAAGGGGCTGGCGGTGGCGCGCATGGCGGCTCATATCACCTATTTGTCCGAGCCGGCCTTACACGCCAAATTCGGCCGTAATCTACAAGACCGTGAGGCGGTCACCTTTGGCTTCGATGCGGATTTTCAGGTTGAAAGCTATTTGCGCTATCAAGGTTATAAATTTGTCGAACGTTTTGATGCCAATTCCTATCTTTATATCACCCGGGCGATGGATTATTTCGACCTTGCCAGCGTTCATGGGGGACGGTTAGCAAACGCTTTCAAGGGAACCCAGACGCGGTTTTGTGTGGTTTCTTTCACCAGTGACTGGCTGTATCCGACCGAGGAAAGCCGGCGCATCGTCCAGGCCCTGAATGCAGTGGCGGCCGAAGTCAGCTTTGTTGAGATCGAATCAGACAAGGGCCATGACGCCTTTTTGCTGGACGAGCCGGAATTGTTCGCCACGGTGTCGGCGTTTTTGTCGTCTGTCGCCCGGGAACGCGGTCTTGTGTTCACCAATGGAAATTGAGGTGCTTGTGCAACAGCCCCGATCTTCTTCCCCTGTCGAAGAGGCAAGGCGTGGTCAGCTTGGCACAGCTGCGCTTGGCCGGGACTTGAACATGCCCAACAATAGTGCTTCAACCACCCGTTCCGACTTTCTGGTGATTGCCGAGATGGTCGAGCCCGGCGCACGGGTGATCGATATCGGTTGCGGCGATGGCGAGCTGTTGCAGCTTTTGGCCGATACCCGCCAGGTCAATGGCCGTGGTGTCGAACTGTCCCGCGAAGGGGTCAATAATTGTGTGAAACGCGGTTTTTCCGCAGTGCAGGGGGATGCTGACAGTGATTTGGTGAATTATCCCGATGATGCCTTTGATTACGCCATTTTGAGTCAAACCCTCCAGGCCACCCATCGCCCCAAACATGTGCTCGAACAATTGTTGCGCATTGGCCGGCGGGTGATCGTCTCCTTTCCGAATTTCGGTTATTGGGCTATTCGGATGCAATTGCTGTTGCGCGGCCGGATGCCGATGACCCGGATGCTTTATCACCAGTGGTATGAAACCCCCAATATTCACTATTGCACCATCAAAGATTTCGTTGCGCTTTGCGCCCGCGTCGATGCCCAGGTCGAAAAGGCGGTGTCGCTGAATGCCTATGGCAAACGGTTGGCGATTTCATTGCCTTTTGCAATGCAAAACCTGCTTGGGGAACAGGCGATTTTCTTGTTGTCGCGCAAGGGGGAGGCAAGGCTTTCTGACCCGTCCTAGGGCGGGCCGTCAGTCCGTTGAAGAAGGGGCTCAAGAGTTCTCCAAGCATCCATCACTGTTGTCCCCTCAAAAAAGTTCTCGTGTGTGTTTTCGTGTCTGCTTCCGTGTCTGCTTTCAAGGACTTCTGAGCCGGGGGATCGGGGGCGCCAAATCACTTGAGATTGAAAAGCTTGACTGCGCCGGAATAAAGCGCGCCGGTGATGATGCAAGGCGCGGCGATTTCTGGATGACCAAGGGCTGAAGCGGTGACGCAACCGATTGAGAGCGCCGTTGCCCCGATCTTGCTGGCCTTGGCCCATTTTGAGGGTTTGCCGCCGCGTTTGGCAAGCTTGACAGCTTTGGAAGCGGCGATACGGATGCGTTCCGAATCAAAAGCCTGGGCCGCGGCGATAACCTCTTGCAATGGTTCGGCGATGGCTTTGGGGCGCCCGATGAGGATCCGGCGGTAAAGCGGCAACAGATCCGGATCGCGTTCGGCATTGGCCGCAAGGGTCCATTTGGCCGTCAGCGCCACGGTGAGCTTGTCGATATCGTCATAGTTGTTGGACCATTGCAGCGCTTCGACGATGCGTCTGATTGGGCCCGGGCGGCCGGTGGCAATATAATAGCCCCAAAGCGTATCAAGAATGGCCTCATCCTGATCCAATGGCACATCCATCAGGGTCGGACTGTTCTTGAAAAGAAATTTGTCGATCAGAACGGCACGGGCGGGCATTCGCTCGACCAGACCTGCCAGCAACTCCCGCCAATTCGTCAGCCCAGAATAGGCAATGGCCTTGATGATCAAGAGCTGCTCCTTGGGAGGCATTGGAAACATCGCCAGCACCAGATCTTCGGCCATATCAGGATTGTCGCCGAGCACGCCCGCGGTGAAGCCGATTTGAAGCCCGGCCTTGCGCCCATCGGCCAGCATATTGTGGGCGCGCATGGCCTGAACCGCATCGGGCAGGCGTTCCGGCTCGGGATGGGTGCGGTAATTTTTGATCCAGTTCAACAGCCCTTGAGGGGTGGCGAAATCATCCCTGTCAGCGCGCGCCCCGGTTGCCCCGGTGATGTGGGCAGCCATGATCAACATCGCTCCGAGTAGAACACGTCCCACAAAGCGTGGCAAAATCATGGTGGTGGTCGGCATGGCTGCAAACTTTCCTGTTTAAACATGCCTCCCCGATGCGCTGTTGTCTCTGACGCGAATGGCGTTACAAGATCAGAAGAAGCGGGAAAATGCGGCGGTTTTGGGTCAGATTTTCGTTATCAAGGTCTGGCGCAGGAGGCAGGGCAGTGTTAAAACGGCGAAGCTGAGAATTTGGAGGATCCAATGCCGCTCGTTGACATGAAAGAC
>WGBT01000312.1 GCA_015494185.1 Hyphomicrobiales bacterium
AATGTAAGAAAGAGTGGAGGTGATTTGAGCTTCTTTCAAATGACTGCTTGTCAGTGTACAGAAGCTCGCTTCCTTTTCACCAGAAGGATAGCCCTGTAGAAGGCTATCTCATATTTGTCTGGAGGCTTGGTTTGGCGTGGTTCTGTTTGGCGCGGCAAAGCGGGACGATATGTAATTTTCCAGAATTTCCTTGAATTCGCCGGCGATATTCTCGCCACGCAAAGTCATGGCTTTTTTGCCATCGATGAAAACCGGAGCGGCGGGGCTTTCACCGGTGCCGGGCAGGGAAATGCCGATATCGGCATGTTTGCTTTCTCCCGGTCCATTGACGATGCAGCCCATCACTGCGAAATTCAATGTCTCAACACCGGGATAGAGCTTGCGCCAGCGGGGCATTTGCGCCTGAATATAGTTTTCGATCTCAGCGGCAAGCTCCTGGAACACGGTGCTGGTGGTGCGCCCACAGCCGGGGCAGGCGGTGACCATCGGTTTGAAATTGCGTAGGCCAAGGCTTTGCAAAATCTCCTGGGCAACGCGAACCTCGAGGCTGCGGTCTCCGCCGGGTTCAGGGGTCAGCGACACCCGAATGGTATCGCCAATGCCCTGATGCAGCAAAATCGCCAGCCCTGCCGTTGAGGCAACGATGCCTTTCGAGCCCATTCCGGCTTCTGTCAGCCCGAGATGTAACGGATAGTCGCAGCGCGCCGCCAGCATTTGGTAAACTTCCAGCAAATCCGGCACGGCGCTGACTTTGGCCGACAGAATGATCTGATCTTCAGCCATGCCCAGTTGTAACGCCCGTTCTGCGCTTGACAGGGCTGAACGAACGATCGCCTCATGCATGATCTGGCGGGATGGGAGCGGGTTTTCGGCGCGGGCGTTTTCATCCATCAAAGCGGTCAGCAATTCCTGATCCAGCGAGCCCCAATTCACCCCGATGCGGACCGGTTTGCCATGACGAAGCGCGGTTTCGATGATCTGTGAAAACTGGATGTCTTTCTTGGCCTTGAAGCCGACATTGCCCGGGTTGATGCGATATTTGGCCAATGCTTCGGCACAGGCGGGATTGTCTTGCAATAATTTGTGACCGATATAGTGGAAATCGCCCACCAGTGGCACTTCCACCCCTTGAGCTGCCAGTCGGTCCCGAATATGGGGCACCGCTTTGGCGGCGCTGTCTTTGTCCACCGTGATGCGGACGAGTTCAGAGCCGGCTGCGGCCAGTTCGGCAATCTGTTGCACTGTGGCGTCAATATCGGCGGTATCGGTGTTGGTCATGGCTTGCACCACCACGGGCGCCCCGCCGCCGATGAGCACACCGCCAACATTGACCTGTCTTGTGTTGCTGCGTTGCATGAGCTCTTTTACCCGTTCATCGTTGGTTGCTCGGATCATAGGTGCTTGTTCTTCAGAAGCAGCGATAGAACAAAAGCCCCCGCCATGACAAGAACCATCGCGGGGCCGGTCATCACATCGAAGAAGGCTGAAAGGATAAGCCCTGCCATTACCGCAAAAACTGCAATTCCGGCCGCGATCAAGGCCATTTGCTCGGGCGTATTGGCAAAAGGGCGGGCGGTTGAGGCAGGCAGCACCAACAAGGCGGCGACCAGCAGCAAGCCGACGATCTTCATCGCAATGGCAACCGTTGCCGCAATCAACAGCAGAAAAAGCAGTTGCAACCGGTCGACGGGCAAGCCTTCAATGCGTGCCAAATCTTCATCGACACTGATGGCCAATAGCGGCCGCCACAACCAGAAAAGAGTGCCCATAAGAGCCAACGCAAGCCCGCCTATCAGCCCCAAATCCCCCCAACCAACGCTTAGGATATCGCCAAACAGCAGACTTTCCAAATTGCGGTTGATGCCTGCGGCATCAAGAACGATGAGCCCCGCGGCTAAGGCCACATGGGCCAAAATCCCAAGCAGCGTATCGGCCGGAGCCGCCTGCGCCCGTTCCAACTTGAAAAATGCAATTGCCAGCGCAAAGGCGGCCAGCGCAACCCCAAGCAAATAGTTCAAGCCAAGCCACACCGCAAGCCCAATGCCCAGCAGTCCCCCATGGGCCACAGCAGCGCCGAAAAAGGCCATCCGCCGCCAGATCACAAAGGCGCCAAGCGGGGCTGCTATCAGCGCCACGGCCATGCCGGCCAATCCCGCCCGCAACAAAAAATCGTCAATCATAAACCGCCATTACTATCGCCTTGGTTGATCCGTTGGGGGAGGGGCGCATCTTTCCCAGCCTAAGTCAAGCCGGAAAATGCCGCTTGAGACGCCTTTGCGGCGATTTTTGTCAACAGAGTTCCCACA
>WGBT01000313.1 GCA_015494185.1 Hyphomicrobiales bacterium
CGGCCCCGAAGCAGGACCAACAGGGCCAGCAGAACCAATCTGACCGCCCCGCCCCCCCCGAACAGAAGGTGACACCTTCAAACCTGAAGGCTAATCGCACCTATGGCCGCCGCAAGGGACCGAAACTGCGTGCCAGCCAACAGGCGTTGCTTGATGAGCTGCTGCCCAAGTTGCGCCTTGTCCCGCCAGCAGAGGGGCGGTGGCGCCGAGACGATCTGCACGCCCTGTTCCCCGTCGCGGTCAAAGACATTGCTCTTGAAATCGGTTTTGGCGCAGCGGAACACTTGCTTTATCAGGCCGAACGCGCCCCCAGCACCGGCTTCATTGGCTGCGAACCTTATTTGAACGGAGTGGCCAAGGCGCTATCAGGCATTTCCCGTCAAGGACTTGGCAATGTGCGGCTATATGATGGCGATGCCCGTGATCTGCTCACGGTTCTGCCCAATGGCTCACTCACATGTATTTATTTATTGTTTCCAGACCCTTGGCCGAAAAAGCGGCATCATAAAAGACGGTTTGTCAGCCCCCCTGTGGTACGGGAACTGGCGCGGGTTCTGGCTTCTGGCGGCCAGTTCAGGTTTGCCAGTGATATTGCCGATTATGTCCGCTGGACCTTGAACCATCTCATCCGGACGCCTGAATTTGAATGGTGTGCGGAGACGGCGCGGGACTGGCGGCAGCGGCCTGAAGGCTGGCCCCCAACCCGCTATGAAGAAAAAGCCCTTGCGGCGGGGCGCAAACCGGCTTACCTGACCTTTCGCCGCATTTGATCAAAAGCTTTGCTATTCTATTGTCCCTATTGTCCGTCTCGACCGCGTTGGGAGAACCCTGAAAACCGTGCTGAAATTATATGCCCTAGACGAACAAGACCTGGCCGTGATTTCGGCGCATTTGCAAGATGCCGTGGTTCGGATCGCGGATCTGGCTTATTTGCCATCGCAAAAACGCTTCGTGGCGGTGCTCAATCGGTTCGATTGGGAAAACTGCACCGCAATGGCGCCTGGCAAAGGGAAACGCGGCAAAACCCGTTATCAACGCCACCGCACCGCCTTGCGTTTTGACAGGGTGCTTGCCAGCCAAGTGAAAAATATCAATCTGTCAGCCAAAGATACGGTCTTGTCTCTGCTGGCGATCCAATATCAGCCCACCGCACCTGAGACAGGACCGGAGGGCTACGTTTTTCTGACCTTTGCGGGGCAGGGGACGATCCGCTTGCAAGTGGAATGTATCGAAGCCGAATTGAGCGACCTGGGCGGCTCCTGGGAGACGACACGAAGACCCCATCATCCCGAAGTCGAGGATAGCTAAGACGATTTGGGCATTCGGGGAGAGAATGTTAGAAAGCGATAGAATATCAAGGCATTAGGGAGAAGAACGGCATGCCGGTCCGGCTCGATGCCCAAGCGGCAGATTTCGACACCGCCTTTCAGGCCCTGTTGGCGGCCAAGCGGGAAGCTTCTGAAGATGTCGGGCGTGTGGTGCGTGAGATTATCAAGACCGTGCGCGCTGAAGGCGATGCGGCGCTTTACCGCTTGAGCGAGGACTATGACCATGTCGATCTCAAGGCGGCTGGCTTGGCCATCACACCGGCGGATTTCACGGCTGCGCGCACAGCCGTCGATCCTCAAACCATTGCCGCCCTTGAATTTGCGGCGGAACGGATTCGAGCCCATCACGCCCGCCAACGGCCTTCGGACGACAGTTACACCGATGCCCTTGGCGTGCAAATGGGCCATCGTTGGACACCGATTGAATCGGTTGGGCTTTATGTGCCCGGCGGCACGGCGAGCTATCCAAGTTCCGTGCTGATGAACGCGATCCCCGCCAAAGTGGCTGGCGTGCAACGCATTGCCATGGTGGTGCCAACGCCCCATGGGGATCTCAACCCGCTGGTGCTGGTTGCCGCGCAAATTGCCGGTGTGAGCGAAATTTACCGGATTGGCGGGGCTCAGGCGGTGGCCGCACTGGCCTATGGCACAGAGACCATCAAACCGGTCAGCAAGATTGTCGGCCCCGGCAATGCCTATGTGGCCGCGGCCAAACGCGAAGTTTTCGGCACGGTGGGTATCGACATGATTGCCGGGCCCTCTGAAGTCCTGATCTTGGCTGATGCGCAAAACGATCCCGCCTGGATTGCCGCCGATCTGCTCGCCCAGGCAGAGCATGACACATCGGCGCAATCGATCCTGATCACCGACAATGCTGATTTTGCCGATGCGGTGGAACGCGAAGTCGAAGAGCAGCTCAAAACCCTGCCGCGCAACGCTATTGCTGCGGCCAGCTGGGAAAATTTTGGCGCGGTCATCCTCGTCCCCGATCTTGCCGACACCTTGTTGGTGCCAGCTCTTGTCGATCAAATCGCACCGGAACATTTGGAAATCGCCGTCAGTGATGCTGAAGCCATGAGCGCCAATATCCACAATGCCGGGGCGATTTTTCTTGGCCGTCATACCCCGGAAGTGATCGGGGACTATGTGGCCGGCACCAATCATGTCTTGCCAACAGCACGCAGCGCCCGTTTTTCCTCCGGTCTTGGGGTGCTGGATTTCATGAAACGCACATCGATCTTGAAATGCGGCCCAGAGAGCTTGGCGCAGTTGGCTTCCGCCGCAATCACATTGGGGCAGGCCGAAGGGCTCGAAGCCCATGCCAGATCGGTTGCCATTAGGCTTCATGATCATAAGGCGCACAAAGCCCCTCTCTCCGCGACATCAGGACCGCAAGAGGAGGCCGGGGAATGAAATGAGTGCGCCCACCCCTCCCCCGTCCGATCCTCAACACCGTGACCGGTTGATTGCCATCGAGCTCGATGAGCGGCTTGCCGGACAGCTGTCGGATGAAGCTGCCCATGAACGGGACCTTGCAATTGACGCCTTGCTGGAAGACAATTATTTCGCGTTAGTCGGGAGGGAAACAGCGGACCGTCAGACAAGAGAAAAGACAACCATCAGGGAACCACTAAGCGGCCCTTACCGATTGTCGCTTTCGGTAAGCGCAGACCGGATGGCTTTAGCCATTCGCAGTATAACCGGTGACGATACCTATACGATTTTCCTACCAATTTCGCTGTTCCGGCGTATTTTCCGCGATTATCGACGGATTTGTGACAGCTATTACGACGCCATAAAAACGTCAGCTCCGTCACGTATAGAGGCTATCGACATGGGACGCCGCAGCCTTCATGACGAGGGCAGCCGCATCTTGATGGAAGCCCTCGCAGGCAAGGTGAAACTCGACTTTGCAACCGCGCGCCGCCTCTTCAC
>WGBT01000314.1 GCA_015494185.1 Hyphomicrobiales bacterium
AGGTTGACCGGTTGAAAATTCCAACCCGGATTTTTATAGGAGAATATGAGCAATACCAACGCCGCCGCTCGATTGAGACGGCGGTGCAGTTTATGAAACAGGCCGGCCGCGATGTGCGGCTGATCATCTATTCTGGTGTGGGCCGCGGCTTCGATTTCCGCCCGCCCAATGTGCGCACTCTGGCCGATGATCTGGCGAGCAAAGATGCCAATATGCGGTCTGTTGCATTCATGAGAAAACATTTGGCTCCATGGGTGAAAACATCAACGAAAAAAGCTCCGTAAACTAAACGAAATGTTCCAAGCAGACATGCAGCAAGCCACTTTGTGCTAAGTCATAATCGCCCGAAAACTTTTACTCAAAGAACACCGGCTCTCGTGAAATCAAAGCGCGCGGATGGGGCAACTAAAGAGCCATCCGCGCGCTTTGATTTCGCGAAGATTGACTATGTGGAGATATAGGGTCTTGTTGCGAGTTTCAAAGAAGACAAAACTCATTGAAAAGGTTTCCCCAAGCATCTCAAACACAAAAGTCTACACGCAATCCTACAGATAGAGTAGGGTTCTGTCCTTGCATACTTTGCTCATCTTTTTGCGCTTTGATGTTCATTGCAGAGGCCTTTGCAAGCAACCGGCCAAGAGGCACCAAACAAAATGCGGCTTTTTATCACCGGTTTCGGTCCTTTTCCCGGGGTAAAGGATAACCCATCTGCCCGTTTGGTCAGGCATATTGCTATGCTGGACCAAAAGACTGGATTTTTAGAGCATGTGATCTGCCACACCCATATTCTGCCCACCGAGTGGGGGCGTGCTGGTGACGAACTCGCACAACAATTTGCAGCTTTCAAGCCTGACATGGCGCTGCATTTCGGCTATTCGCCCCAGGCGCGGGGGCTGGTTCTGGAGCGTTTGGCACACAATCGCCGTTGCGGCTCCCCAGACGCCAAAGGGCGGCGGCTGGCATGCACGGAAATCGAACCAGGGGCGCCAGCGCGTCTTGAAACGTTTTTCGACCTCAACAAACTGATCAACAGTCCCCCGCCGGCCAATTGCGATTTTCAGCTTTCTGATGATGCTGGCACATATCTTTGCAACGAAATCTATTTCCGTTCGTTGCGCCTTTCAAAAACGGCCCTGTTCGTGCATATTCCAGCTCTTCAAGCGGATGACGAAATTTTGCCATCAAACCATGGCTACAGCCTCAAGATCGGCACCGTGGCAAGCGCCGTGCAAATATTAAGCACAGCCTGCTTGCAACAACTGAAACAAAGAGCGCGCGGCGATGTGACATGAAACGAAAAAGGAAGGACGAAATGGATCGGCGGCAGATGATGACCGGAATGGCTGGCATGGCCGGGCTGGCCGCGGGAACCATGGCGGCAACCGGACCTGTGCCCCAGGCCCAAGCCCAGGCACCAAGCCTGCTGGCGGGTTCAGTGATGGATGCCACACGGCTTGGCGTTGAGACCAACAGTTCCCGCAACATCGCCCCTGCCCTGCAAAAGGCGCTCAATATCACCGCCAAATCCGGGCATATTTTACACCTTCCCGCTGGGATTTACCGGATCGCCAATTTGACATTGCCCGCCGGCGCTCAGCTTTCTGGTGTGCCGGGCCGAACCATTTTGCGTTTTGCCGGTGGCAGGAGTTTCGTCACTCTCAATGGTGCTGACCGTGTCACCTTGCAAGGGCTGAGCTTTGACGGGGCCGCGCTGAAACAACGTTCTTCACAGGAACCCGCCCTGCTTTTGGCGCAAAACGTCAAACGGCTTGAAATTGACCGTTGCCAATTTTTCAACACCCCCCATTCCGGTATTGTCCTGTCAAAATGCGGCGGCCAGATCACCAATTGCGAGATTTTCGACTGTTTTGAAACCGCCCTGTTCAGCGAAGATGCATCAGGGCTCGATATTCGGCACAATCAGATCACCAATATCGGCAATAATGGCATCCAGGTCTGGCGCAGCACACCCGGTCCCGATCACACAATTGTCGCCTATAACCGAATTGCCAATATTCGGGCCGAAAATGGCGGCACCGGGCAGAATGGAAACGCCATCAATATGTTCCGCGCAGACAATGTCCAAGTGCTGGGCAATCATATCGAAGGGTGCAAATTTTCCGCCATTCGCGGCAATGCCGCCTCCAATTGCCAAATTTCCTCCAATGCCTGCTTCAAGTTGGGCGAGGTGGCTCTTTATGTGGAATTTGCCAGTATCGGCGCCATTGTGACCGGCAATCTGATCGATGAGGCGGGCACTGGCATTTCCATTACCAATTTCAACAAGGGGGGCCGTCTGGCCGTGGTGCAAGGCAATCTGATTCGCAATTTGTTTGAAAAAGATGGTGTGGGAATTGGCGTTGAAGCCGACAGCAATGTCACCGGCAATGTCATCGAGACGGCCGCCAATCTCGGCATTGGCATCGGCTGGGGACCATATTCCCGTCAGGTCACGGTCACCAGCAATCTTGTGCGTGATGCAAAAATCGGTATCGGCATTTCCGCCGACCCCAAGGCGGGCTATGTGTTTGCCGCCAATAATTTCATTGCTGGGGCCAAACAGGGCGGGGTGCGCGCGATGGATTACAACAAACCCATCGGCAACGACTTGGCGCAAAGCGGCGCCGAAGCCTTCCGCAATTTCGCCCTTTACGGCAATGTCTCGATTTGATCCAATTCGTTGGATGAAGAATAAGCTGCTACGTCACAATATCATCATCGTCGAGAGGATCAAGATCATGGTCCTTGGCGCGGGCTGGATCGGGGAGCTTGAAATCAGGGGGCAAATGTTGATCGAGCAGTCCCGCCTCTTTCAGCTCCCGTGCCCCAGGTAGATCGGCCAGGCTGGTCAGCGCAAAGTGATCCAGAAACGTATCTGTTGTGCCGTAGGTCATGGGCCGCCCCGGCACCCGTTTGCGGCCGCGCATTTTCACCCAACGGGTCTGCAACAAGGTGTCGAGCGTGCCTTTGGAAACCGCAACACCACGAATGGCCTCGATCTCGGCCCGGGTCACCGGCTGGTGATAGGCGATGATCGCCAGGGTTTCAAGAGCCGCCTGCGACAGTTTCCGGGTCTCCTTGCGGTGTTGCTGCAACAGCCAGGACAAATCTTCAGCGGTGCGAAACGCCCATTTGTCCCCAATCCGCCGCAAATGCACACCACGTCCGGCATAATGCGCCTGCAATTCCAACAGCAATGCTTCAGCATCGTCCCCACCTTCGAGGAAAGCCGCCAGTTGCGCGGTTGACAGCGGCTCCCGCGCCGCAAACAACACCGCTTCCAAAACCCGCAATTCTTCACGCCTTTCGGCAGAGGGCAAGGCAGTGACATTGCCGCCAGTCATTTTATCGTCAGAAGTTTTCGGAGGCGCGGACATCGTCATGTCTCGTTCTTCTTCCCATTGGCTTTCTTTTTCACATAAAGCGGCGCAAAGGCTTTTGACTGGCGCAGTTCCAGCCAGCCTTCACGGGCCATTTCCAAAGTGGCGGCAAAACTGCTGGCGGTAGCACTGCGGCGCTGTTCCGGTTCTGTGGCAAACAGGATGATAAAGTGATCCAGCGGCGCCCAGGACAAAGACAGATCAAGCAGTTCTTCTAACCGTTGCCGCGCTTGTTTGATCGACCAGACCGGACGCTTGCGGATTGTCACCTTTTGCACGGCTTCACGATTACGGCGGTCTGCATAGGCACGCAACAAATCGTAAAGATCGGCATCATAAGTGACATCTTTGCGGATGTTGACAGGCTCCGGCATTCCGCGGGGAAAAATATCCCGCCCCAATTGCGGGCGGTCCCATAATGCCTTGGCGGCCTCGCGCATCGCCTCCAGCCGCCGCAAGCGGTGGGCAAGATGCCGGGCCAATTCCTCAGCCGTAGGTTCAGCTTCCGGATCGGGTTCGGGCTCTGGCAACAAAAGTCTGGATTTCAAATAAGCCAACCATGCCGCCATCACCAGATAATCGGCCGCCAGATCAAGCTTCAAATCGCGGGCTTTGCGGATATAGGCCAGATATTGTTCCGCCAGCGCCAAAATCGAGATCTTGGTCAGATCCACCTTTTGGTTGCGGGCCAAATCCAACAGCAGATCGAGCGGACCGGCATAACCATCGAGCTCGACCTGCATGATATCGGCCTCAGTGGCGGCAGTACGGCTCTTGGACAGCTGCAGCAGCTGTCGTTGCTCGAATTCTTCCGTCGAAGAAGACATGGAAGGCGAAGAAGACATGGGTCTTGGTTTCCCCAGATCATTCAGTATTGGAAATTTCGTTGGGCAATTCATCAGACATTTGACAAACCGCCGTCACCGCCGCCTCGGCTTTGGCCAGATCCAGGGGTTCGATATCGCTGATAAAACCAAACGCCTGTTCAAAACGTTCTGCCCGGCGCCCACTTAGCGGAGGGACATTGGCGGCAACTTGCGTCATCTCGTTGAAGTCACCATTACAGTGCAAAGCAATATCACACCCCGCTTCGATCACCGCCGCGCTGCGGGCGCCAAGATCGCCGGACAGGGCGCCCATACTCAAATCATCGCTCAACAACAGCCCCTCAAAGCCAATCTCACCGCGAATGATTTCACCAATGATTTTGGCGGAGGTACTGACCGGATGTTCAGGATCAAAACGCGGCAACAAAACATGCGCCGTCATGGCGATGGGCATATCGCGCAGGGCATGAAACGCGGCAAAATCGACACGCCGCAAGGCCTCGATGTCGGCATCGATGACGGGCAGCTGTTCATGACTGTCAGCACCGGCCCGGCCATGGCCTGGGATATGTTTGATCACCGGGAGCACCCCGCCCGCCATATGCCCCTTGGCAATCGCCCGGCCCATATTGATCACCACATCGAGCTTATTGGAAAAGGCGCGGTTGCCGATAATGTCATGGGCCCCGCTGGCAGGCACATCCAGCACCGGCGTGCAGTTGACATTGACCCCCAGCGCAATCATCTCATGCGCCAGCAAACGGCCGATCAGCCAAGCTGCCGCCGGCCCTTTATCAGGATGGGCGAGATGATAATTGCCAAGCTGGCGCATGCTTGGCAACTGCCGCCAATGGGGCGGACGGAACCGTTGGATGCGCCCCCCTTCCTGATCGACCAGGATCATCACCTGATCGGATTGCACCGCGTGCTTGAATTCTTTGATCAGACTTCTGACCTGCTCGGGCGTGGCAATATTGCGCTCGAACAGGATCAGCCCGACCGGACGTTCCCGGCGCAAAAACGACCGCTCCCGCGCCGACAAGGCGCGCCCAGCACAGCCAGTGATGAAAGCTTTGAAGGTCATCTTTGCCGGGATATCGCCGTCCGTTGGCGAGGTCAAGCCGAAAAGCGGCGAAAGGCATTAAGTTCTATCCCGAAACACCAAACAATGATTGTTCTTATTCTATTTTTGTCAAGCAATGGTCGCAAAAGACGCTGGACGAGCAGTGGCTAATTCAAAGAGAATGCAGATGCATCCTTTCTTTAATTGGAAAAAGGGACAGAACGACCATTATTTGGTATTTCGAGACAGAACCCAGAAAAAGACCAAAGAAAAAAAGGCCGGGGCAGCAGCCTCCCCCAACTGCCGCCCCGAATACCGGACGCGCGAATCCGGTATTTATCCCCAAAACAAACCGAGCGCTCCCCTAACTCCCCTAAACGGGGCTGCTTCCGGCTACAGGCCCAGCTCTTCCCGCTTCCGCCCGTAAGCTAAGCCACTTTGAAGCCGCTCTTCATCCTGCAACTGATGGTCAGTATAACGAATATTTTTTCGTCCGTCTAGCACCGATTTGCCCAACACAGCCCCCCCAACACTTGGTTGACAATGGACAGCCCTCCTTGTGCTCTGCTGGTCCTTATTGACGGCGGTCAACCGCCCTGTTGGCGCATATGGTCAAGCAGCGGCTGCGAGGGTTGACCGGTGATCAGCAAGCCATAATTGTTTTGATATTCCTTGATCGCGGCCACCGTTCGAGGGCCCATCACCCCATCAATCGGGCCTGGATCATAGCCCAGTGTAATCAAGGACTGTTGAATATCGGCAACCAGATCAGAAGGCGGCGCATAATTTTCATGGGGTGCAACCCGCGCATTGCGATAAGGCCGGCGTTGCCTCGCCCGGCGCGCCCGGCGGTAACGGCGTTTGCGGGCATGCTCCTGCTCGATGGCCCCGCCAATGACCCCAATGGCGCCACCAATCGCCACACCTGGCAACACGCCCTTTCTGCCCTTGGCGATACCGCCAATAATGGCTCCACCGATTGCGCCTTGAACACCGCGCTGCAAGGGATCTGATTGGACCGGATTGGACGGCCAAAACAACAGACAAAAGGCGAGTAAGACCGAAGCCGTCATTGCCAGAAGAAGCCGTTGTTGTGCAACTGTTCGTGGTTTCATCTCGATCTCCATTCAATGGATGGCCCCCACGCCCCTGCCTTTTCCAAGCGCATCTTCAAAGGGCTTCAGTAAGAATATAGTTTATTCCATGCGCTTTGACAGCACCATTCAAGAGTATTTAGGGTTTGCCCCCTCCTCAAAAAGGATGGCTTTAGCGAAAATCGATCCGTGCAGAAATCGTCTTATGTATAAAAGGCGATCCTCAACCCTACAGACAGTGTCAGATCCGTCCTTACCTTCCATGATGAGACCCTGGCATTTTCCGGCGGTTTGTCAAGGGCCGCTAAAAAGCGGCCGCGAAGCGGTTTCACCCTTGACAAACCGCCGGAAAATGCAAAAACGCTCACCATGGAAGGTAAGGACAGGTTTGGTCCAGAAATTGCTAACTGATAATGGCAAACTGACCAGCCGTTTCTTAATCTGAGAGAGTCTCAATTTTACCTTTCATGTACAGGCGATTTTGGAACTCACTCCTGTGCTTCCCTGAACAATTCCGAACCAGGATGACCATTGTGCAAATGGCATCTGAACAAAACCTTAATAAAATCATCCCGTCTCCATTACATTACGGTTTGGTGCTCGGCTTTGCTGACGCCTGGCTGTTTGCGCTCCCCTGCTCGCCCATCTCCCTGTTCGCGCACCCATGAGGCGTTTTCTCCCAATAGTGCGGCCGGGTCAGCAATTGTCCCAGAGCCCGATAGGCTGCAATCGAAACCAGCAACCAATAGACCGGCAGTGTCAACACGGCAAAAATGGTTTCGTGAAACCCCCGCGTCCGCGCCGTCAGCAGCCCCAACACAATGGTCACCAAATAGCCAAAACCAAGATTGAAAACGGCCAGTGTCCAGAAAGCAGCCCCAAACAAGGTTTCCGGTTGTGCAAGCGCCGTATTCCGGAACAATTCAATTCCCAGCATCGCCAAAAACAACGGATGCGCCAAGGCGGCGATGATTTGCGCCCCCATCAAGACCTGCAAGGCGATGAAATTACGGGTTCCCAACGCCCGCCATACCACAAGCGGGTTGCGCATATGGACCAGATAGGTCTGCATCCACCCTTTCATCCAACGGGTGCGCTGGCGAATCCACGGCCCAAACCCGCGGCAAGCTTCTTCAAAAGTGGTGGCCTCAATGACGCCGCTGACAAAACCATGACGCGCCAGACGCAACCCCAAATCGGCATCTTCAGTGACATTGAAGGCGTCCCAAGCCCCCACCTGGCGCAACAGATCAAGGCGAAAATGATTTGAGGTTCCCCCTAAAGGCAATGGCAGCCTACACGCGGCCAAAGCCGGTAAGATGGCGTCAAACAGGCTGGAATATTCGATTGTGAACTGCCGTGTCAGCCAATTGTCTGACCGGTTGTAAACGTTGAGCGGCGCCTGGACACAAGCCAGCTCTTCAGGGGCTGCACGAAACGCCGCGGCCGCCTGACGCAACTGTTGCGGCTCAGGGCGGTCTTCCGCATCATAGATCACCGCCAAAGTGCCGCTGGCAAATTGCAGCGCATAATTCAGCGCCTTGGGTTTGGTCCGCGGCTCGGCATCCGGCACGATGACGATATCGACATTGCCGGGCAGATCGAGCGCCAAGGCCGCTTGCAAAGTTGCAGGATCTGACTGCTCCAAGATCAGTTTGATATCGAGCTTGACTTTCGGGTAATCCAACCGTTCCAACGCTGCCATCAATTCGGGAAGCATTTCCGCCTCTTGATAAAGGGGCACCAGCACCGAATAGCTTGGCAACAAGGCATCGGCAAGCGGTTTGGAAGCCGGCAGGTGGTTTGCGGACCGTTGCCGCCAAAATCGCAGCAACGCATAACCCCGCAACACAACAACCCAAAAAAAGGCCAAAGACAAGAGCAATGACAAGGCATAAAAACTGGGCCAAGGATAAAACCAAAAGCCTGCCCCCAGGCTTGCGGCCAGGACTGTCAAAATCAGCCGCTGGGCGGCCGTTGTCCGATAGATGGCGCTTTCTTGTGGAAACGCCCGCGCCAGGCCATAAACCGCCTGATCAAGCAAAGCGCTGCCATGGCGCGCCAAAACCGCCCGGCGCATTCCCCGCGCCGAAGTAAAAGCGAGCTGAACCCCGTCCTGGGTGAGCGAACGCAGCAATTCGTTCAAAGCCGGCAAGGGAAACTTCGCGGGATCGATCACCATAAGGCGCTCGCCCGGCGTGCTGTGACGCAACAGGGCCGGCC
>WGBT01000315.1 GCA_015494185.1 Hyphomicrobiales bacterium
CTTCTGGACCTTTTGTGAGAAAAAGAGAGAGAGTGATTATGCCATTGAGGGCCGGTTTTCAGATGGATCCGCTTGAGGGGATTCATATTGCAGGGGATTCGACATTTGCCTTGATGTTGGAAGGCCAGGCACGTGGGGCTGCGGTTTTCTACTACACACCTGACGCGTTGACTTTGCAGGAGGGGCGCTTGATTGCCCGCGGCCAATGGGTCGAGCTCCGTGATCGGCAGGGCGATCATTTCACCGCCGGTGATTTCGTGGAGCTGGATTTGACGACCCTCGATGTGTTGTTTTTACGTCAGGATCCGCCGTTTGACATGCATTATATCACCACCACACACCTGCTTGAACGGCTCCAGCCAGATGTTGTCGTCGTCAATGATCCGGCCGCGGTCCGCAATGCTCCGGAAAAACTCTTCGTTCTTGATTTTCCGGACTTGATTCCACCAACGATGATCACCCGCGATCTTGAGCAGGCGAAAGCTTTTCGGGCCGTTCACGGGGATATCATCGTTAAACCGATTTTTGGCAATGGCGGGGCGGGGGTGTTTTCGTTGCAACGGGAAGACACCAATCTGGGGGCGTTGGTGGAGCTGTTTCAAAGCGCGTTTCGCGAACCGTTCATCGTTCAGAAATATTTGCCGGAAATTCGCGCCGGTGACAAACGTATCATTCTCGTCGATGGGCGGCCGGTTGGGGCGATCAACAGGGTGCCGGCGCAAGACGAGACCCGGGCGAACATGCATGTGGGCGCCAGACCGGAGCCCATCGAACTCGATGCCCGTGATCATGAGATCTGTACCGCAATCGGTCCCAAGTTACGCCGCCGCGGCCTGATCTTTGCCGGAATTGATGTCATTGGCGGCTATCTTACCGAGATCAATGTCACCTCCCCGACCGGTATCCGCGAGATTGCCCGTTTTGGCGGGGCCGATATCGCCGCTCATATTTGGGATGTGGTGGAGGCCAAATGCGCCACAGGAAACCGCGCAGCGTGATATCGCCCTTTTCACGTTGGTCATGAATTTCGATATGTAAGACACTCCCCAGACAGATCTGTTGCCGCTTGAACCATTCTTTTGGTGAAAAGGAAGCGAGCTTCTACGCTAAACTGAGCTCATGACCGAACCTTTCGAAGAGTTGCAAACCACATCTCCCCCATGCGTTCCCATTTGTTCTTGTAATGTTTTACCTTATCTGCTAATTTTGCCGTTGTGGTGTTGGTTGATGAGGGCAACTTGGTTTGGTGTTGATGGGGGACCAGGGAGACCGAAGTGCAAAATTATAGTCAGGTCAAGACAGTTGCGTTTGACGGCATTGAAGCGCGCCCTGTTGATGTTCAAGTGCAAGTCACATCCGGTTTGCCGGCCTTCACACTGGTCGGTTTGCCGGACAAGGCCGTGACCGAAAGCCGGGAGCGGGTGCGTGGGGCGTTGGCAACACTTGGGCTTGCCTTACCGCCCAAACGGGTCACCATCAATCTTGCCCCGGCCGATCTGCCTAAAGAAGGCACCCATTATGATCTGCCGATCGCACTGGGATTGATGGCGGCGCTGGGCGTGTTACCAAAGGACCAGCTGAGTGAATATTGTGTGATGGGAGAGTTGTCCCTCGATGCCCGTATTTCCCCGGTTTTGGGGGGGCTGCCGGCAGCCATGGCCGCTAACGCCATGGGGCTGGGGTTGATCTGCCCGGCAGCAACCGGTCCCGAAGCCGCCTGGGCGGCTGAGGATATGGCGATTTTGGCGCCCCAAGATCTGTTTCAAATCGTCAATCATTTCAAGGGCACACAGACCCTTTCACCGCCTGAGCCCAAGATCAGACAAGCTGGGGATGAGCTTCCAGACTTGAAGGACGTCAAGGGGCAAGAGACCGCCAAACGGGTGCTCGAAATCGCGGCCGCCGGGGGGCACAATATTTTGCTGATTGGCCCGCCGGGTTCGGGAAAATCAATGCTGGCGGAACGTTTGCCGTCACTGTTGCCGCCGCTGCAGCCGCGTGAGCTGCTTGAAGTGTCAATGATCCGTTCATTGGCAGGAGAATTGATCGAGGGAACGATTACCAAAAACCGACCATTTCGTGCCCCCCATCACTCGGCGAGCATGGCGGCCATCGTCGGCGGCGGCACCAAACCGCGGCCCGGTGAAGTGGCGCTTGCCCATCGTGGGGTTCTGTTTCTGGATGAATTGCCGGAATTTTCCGCGCACGTGTTGGATGCCATGCGTCA
The DNA here is from genome assembly GCA_015494185.1 of Hyphomicrobiales bacterium. Taxonomy (GTDB): domain Bacteria; phylum Pseudomonadota; class Alphaproteobacteria; order Rhizobiales; family S144-35; genus S144-35. The sequence continues at coordinate 2,228 of WGBT01000315.1, forward strand.
ACCCTTGGAA
>WGBT01000316.1 GCA_015494185.1 Hyphomicrobiales bacterium
GATACGGCAGCGGGACATGCCATATTGCTTGCGGCAGGTGGCGTTGTCTTGCAAGTCAACGGCGAGCCATTGACGTATGGCAAGGCTGGCGGCGGATACAGGAATCCATATTTCGTATCATGGGCACGCAAACCGCAAACATGATGAGTAGAAATTATCTGTTCCCGTCATGTCGTGAGGCCTGTGCAATAAAGGGGGACAATTTGTATGGATTGTTAACGGTCTCAAAATGATGTGGGTGAAAATGACATCAACAAAAAATGGACAATCGATCAAAACAGCCAGCGTTGTCGCGGTCGCGGCTTCAGCTCCGTTGGCTTTTTCCCCCGTGCTGGGGGACTGGCCTGAAGAAGGCAGGATTTACCAACAATAATATCGTTAATTTGTCGGGCCTTGACCTTGCCTCTTTCAATCAGGCTTTGCTGGCAAGCCGGGCAACGGTTTTGCTGGTGATTGTTGATGCGGTTTTCGGGTTGGAAAAACGTGATTTGTGGGCGCGTGCCCTTGCCGGTCTGGGTGCTAGCCCACATATCGTGCTTGCGGTTGACACCATATCCATGGCGGATGGGGCGCAGGCCCGGTTTGAAGAATTGCGCGAACAGTTTTCGAATCATTGTTTGGACAATACGGATTGCGGCAGGATCCATGTTGTTCCTGTGAGGTTTGCCGTTGGGAAACAGGGACAGGATGTTGGCGTATGGCCAGAATGGTATGATGGCCCCTCCCTCGTGGAGCTGCTTGAACAGTTGGGACACGGGATGTTGGCAAGGATAAAAATCCGGCTCTACTTCCCCCTTCGGACCAGTTCGCCGTTTACCTGAGCTGGCTGGCCGGTGAGCCTATGTTGCCTGGCCGCCAATACCTGTTTCGCCAAATGCTGAAAGGCAATGGGGATGCAAAAATTGAGGTGAGTATAAACACCCTCAAATACCGGATCAGGCCGGATAGTCTGCAGCATGTGGCGGCCCGCAAGCTTTACAGCGGTGATCTCGGTTATTGTAATATTTCGCTGGACAAGCCGGTTGTCTTTCTGCCCTACGGTCAAGACCGGACCGCAGGAAGCTTTACCCTTTTTGAAGGAGGTGGTGATGAGCCGGTTGCCATCGGCATAATCCGGCATGAATTGCGGCGGGCGACCAACATAAAGTGGCAAAGGCTGCAGGTGGGCAAGGTGGAACGTGCCCGCAGCAAGGGACAAAAGCCCTGTGTCCTATGGTTTACCGGTCTGTCAGGTTCAGGTAAGTCCACTGTAGCGGCTTTGGTGGACAAAAAGCTTCATGCCATGGGGCGTCATAGCTATATGCTTGACGGTGACAATGTGCGGCACGGCTTGTGTCGGGATCTAGGCTTTACCATTGAGGACCGGATTGAAAATATGCGCCGTATGGCTGAAACCGCAAGACTGCTTGTGGAAGCCGGTCTTATCGTTCTGGTTTCCCTTATATCACCATTCCGCAGCGAACGGCGCGTGGTCCGTGAACGGTTTGAACCGGCGGAATTCATGGAAATATTTGTCGACACCCCTCTTGAAGTTTGCGAAGCCCGGGATGTAAAAGGGCTTTACAGAAGGTGCGGCGGGGGGAACTTAAGAATTTTACGGGTATTGATTCACCCTATGAGCCACCAACAAATGCAGAAATCATTCTGGATGGTAAAAATTCAGCACCTGAGCATCTGGCCGATATCGTGATCAGGGAAATGTTGCAGCGCCGCCTGATATGATTGTATCGGGATTTTGTACCGTATGGCTGTATTTCGAGTATTTCAAGGAGGCAATTGTTGGAGTATAATCAAAATGGGCTTGGCTCTGAACAAAATGCCATTGACATCATCGGGCGCTCGTGCCGCCTTCCAGGAGCACGGAACACTTCAGAATTGTGGGAACTTCTCAAGGCTGGCCGCTGTTCTGTCTCGCAGGTTGGTCCAGAACGCTTTTCCATGTTCCGTTATGCCCATTCCCGGCGCGGGGAGCCGGGCAAGTCTTACAGTTTTGCCGCCGGTCTGATTGACGATGTGTGGGGATTTGATCCGGCCTTTTTCGCCATATCCCCCCGTGAGGCGGCGCAGATGGATCCCCAGCAGCGTCTTTTGCTCATGCTGGTGCATGAGGCTCTGGAAGATGCCGGGCTGACCTCGCGCTCAATGAGCAGTTGCAGGGTGGGGGTCTATGTCGGCAATTCCGGTGTCGATCACAATAATCGCTTCTTCTTTGATCCGGCCGGGACGGATCCCTACATGATGACCGGCAATACCGGGGCGCTGGTTTCCAACCGCATTTCCTATGTCTTCGATTTTCATGGTCCTTCCCAGACCATTGATACGGCCTGTTCCTCCTCGCTTGTGGCGCTCAATGAGGCTGTGAATGCCTTGCGGCTTGACCGGATTGATCTGGCGGTTGTGGCCGGGGTCAGCCTTATTCTCTCGCCCTTTCCCTTTGTTGGTTTCTCCGCCGCCTCCATGCTTTCGCCGCAGGGGCTGTGCCGCTCGTTCGACAGGCAGGCTGATGGCTATGTGCGGGGCGAAGGCGGGGTGGTGTTGGTCCTGAGCCGGGCAAATGCCATGAAAGATGTGCGGGTGCATGCCCGCATTGTTGCAACCGGGGTGAACTGTGATGGCCGCACCATGGGCGTGGCCCTGCCTTCGGCCGAAGGTCAGGCTCGGCTGCTGGAGGAGGTTTACGCACAGGCCGGGATCGACATAGACCGTCTGGCCTTTGTCGAGGCGCACGGGACCGGCACCAGGGTGGGCGATCCGGTTGAGGCCGGGGCTCTGGGAAAGGTGCTGGGGCAGGCAAGGGAGAAACCGCTTCCCATTGGTTCCATCAAGTCCAATATCGGCCATCTGGAGCCGGCTTCGGGACTGGCCGGGCTGCTCAAGGCCATGCTGGCGCTGGAAAATAATCTGCTGCCCGCCTCGCTCCATGTCGATGAACCCAATCCCGATATTCCCTTTGAAGAACTCAATCTGGAAATCAACACCAAAGCGCGCCGGCTGCCCAAAGGCAATGAGCCCCGCCTGGCTGGCGTGAGCAATTTCGGTTTTGGCGGGGTCAATGCCCATGTCATTTTGAGCGATCCCCCGGCCAAAGGCACAAAGGATGCCAGCAAGGATAAGGTGGAATCTGCGGGCATGATCATGCTCTCTGCGGCCAGTCAGGGCGCCTTGCGCGATCTGGCCCGGCAATATGGCGGTCTGGCGGGCAGGGACAGGGAAGAAGCCAGCCTTTTTGCCGATGTTGCGGCGGCGGCCTACTGGCGGCGCGAACATATGGCCGAGCGGCTGGTGGTCTTTGGCCGGGATGAAGAAGAAATCGCCTCTGGTCTGCGGGAATGGGCAGATGCGGGGGAGGCCGCCAATGCTGTAACCGCTCGTGCCGGCGGAAAGGCTTTGAAAGTGGCGCTGGTTTATTCTGGCAATGGCTGCCAGTTTGCCGGCATGGGGCGGGCGGCTTTTGAGCGCAATGAGGATTTTGCCGCTTCCTTCAGGAAAATTGATGCCCTGTTCGGGGAACTGGCGGGCTGGTCCCTGCGCGAAGCCCTGTTTGCCGATGACCTTGCAGAACAGCTCAAAAGCACCCGCATTGCCCAGCCTTTGCTGTTTGCCGTTCAGGCGGCCCTGACTGATGTGTTGCGGCAGATGGGGCTTCAGATCAGCGGTGTGCTGGGCCATAGCGTGGGCGAAGTGGCGGCGGCTCTGGCCTGCGGGGCCCTGCCGCTTGAGCAGGCGGCAAGGGTGATCCATGAGCGCAGCGAGCATCAGGAAAGCCTGCGGGGGCAGGGGGGGATGGCCGCGGTCATGGCCCCGCCTGGCGAGGTTGAGGATTTGCTTGCCGGTGATCCTTTTCTTTCATCACTGGCAATCTCGGCGATCAATTCGCCCCGCTCGCTCACGGTTTCGGGGCCCAAAGAGGAAACGGAGCATTTTGTTGCCCTTGCCGGGCGCAGGGGCTGGCCGCACAAGCTGCTGGAGCTGGATTATCCGTTTCACACCCCACTCGTTGATCCCATCAGGGATGATCTGGTGACGGCTCTTGCTTCGCTCAGGCCAGGCCGGTCCTCCATTC
>WGBT01000317.1 GCA_015494185.1 Hyphomicrobiales bacterium
CCCCCCTCAAAAGGATGGACCATTGGCATCGGGAAACATTCCCCCCATTCCTTTCCCATCCCAATGGCCGCTTAAGCCATGCTTCTGGTAAACCTGAGCGAGACTTTCGTATCCCTTTGAACTTTTTGCGTTGATTGAACGGTCTGTGAGTCAAGTTCAGGGGCCGTTGGTCTTATACGGCCCCCGCCCTTCACTCCCATACCGTTCAATTTACGCCAAATCTTCAAAGGGATACGGAAAGCATGAAGGTCGATGAAAAAGACCGCCGGTAATTATAGTATAGCAGTGATCTTCCTCATTGACCGCTTAGGTTCCCCTCTTATCGCTTTGTAAATCGAACGGTATAGGAGGCAATCTTAGGGGCCGTTGGTCTTATCTTATTCGGCAAACAGAGAATCGGCGTCAGGCCTTGTTACCAATGATTTGTTTGACTGAACATTGTTCCGAGATATACCCCTGGCGCCACAAAGAGAATCAATACAACAGCTCCTCAGCCTTCTCCAATCAATCTTCCCCTCATGCGCGCGATAATAGAACCGGTTTACCCCACAGGTCATGTTCGCTCGCCTCATCGATGATCACATCGACGAAGTCCCCCGGCCTAAGCGCATGAGCCCCCTCTTCCGGCAGGTCCTCCGCATCGATAAACACCTGCCCATCAATTTCCGGCGCATCGCCGTAAGACCGGCAAACCGCCCCTTGTTCATCAATGGCATCCACGAGAACCTGCAAGCGTTGACCGATCTTACGCTGCAACCGCCGGGCACTGATCGCTTCAGCCCGCGCCATGAAAGCCGCGTAACGTTCCGCCTTGACTTCGACTGGAACCTGATTGGGAAGTTCATTGGCCGCAGCCCCTGCCACCGGCTCAAACTGAAAGCACCCCACCCGATCCAGCTGAGCTTCGTCAAGCCAGTCAAGCAAAAGCTCGAAATCACGATCTGTCTCACCAGGAAAGCCGACAATGAAACTTGAGCGCAAAGTTAGCTCAGGGCAGATCTCGCGCCATTTGGCAATGCGCTGCAGCGTCTTTTCCTGGGCGGCTGGGCGGCGCATGGCTTTCAAGATATCAGGAGCGGCATGCTGAAACGGAATATCCAAATAAGGCACAAGGCCGCCATCGCGCATCAAGGGCAACACCGCATCCACATGGGGATAGGGATAGACATAATGCAGCCGCACCCATAGGCCCATCTCCTGCGCCAATCGCCCAAGTGCGGCCGCCAAATCCTGAAACCGGGTTTGATAAGCCTGCCCCCGCCACTGGGCCGGCGGATATTTCAAATCGAGGCCATAGGCGCTGGTGTCTTGCGAAATGATGAGTAACTCTTTGACCCCCGAACGCGCCAGCGCAGTCGCCTCCTCCATGATGTCGTGAAAAGGGCGGCTGTCGAGCCGTCCCCGCAACCGCGGAATGATACAAAAACTGCAACGATTATTACACCCCTCAGAAATTTTGAGATAAGCGTAATGGGGCGGCGTCAAACGGGTGGCTGGCGAAGTCAGGGGCTCGATCGTCCCGGAATGGGAGGAAGCGGCTTGGGGGTGAGCCTGTGCTGCTGGCTTGACCGCGGCGGGCATGGCGGGGATGGCGGACTTAGCGGATTTGGCGGGCATGGGCGCCACCTCTCGAACGGCCCGCATGACATCTTGGTATTGATGGGGCCGGGTTATCGCCGCCACATGGGGATGGTGTTTTCTGATCAACGCTTCGTCAACCCCTAAACAGCCGGTCACCACGACCTTACCGTTTTCGGCCAGCGCCTCACCAATCGCATCGAGGGATTCGGCCCGGGCGCTATCCAGAAAGCCGCACGTATTGACCACCACAACGTCAGCGCTCGCATAATCCGCTGCGAATTGATAACCTTCTCGATGCAGTTGTTGGATGATCCGTTCAGAATCCACCAAAGCCTTCGGGCAACCAAGGCTCACAAACCCCACCTTTGGCGCTGATGATGCACGCTGGCGTGGCTTGCTCTTCAACTTGGAAGAGATGGGATTTTCTTTTTCAATTTCTGACATAATGTGTAATGATCCATTGGCCGCCCAATCTAAGATTGGCGCCGGCTTTCAAAAGCACAGTAAACGCCAAGCAAGCCTTGGGAAAACCTTTGAATGACAAATGAGGGCCCCCTGCAACCGCGCAATTTCCCGCAGCGCCCCGAGGCGGGAGGCCAAGGGCGGTGGCGCGGTTATTTTTATTTTTTATAAGGACTCCTCAGGCCCTGCAATACACGAGCGCCACTGCCGCCGCCCAAGCTTGGCAACAGCCTTCCTGCTGACAGGCAGATAGCAAGAAATCTGATTCTGTGCATCTGAAAAATCCTGCTATCTGGAACGAAAGAGAACAAAACAGGGGTGATGATCTTCCCCCCCTTGCAAGCCTCAAGCTTAACCCGCTGATTCCACGACCCGTGCTTTTCTCAACAAGAAACATCCTTTACTCGAGAGAAAATCTGTGCCTTTTCTGCAACAGACAAGAGACGGGAAGGGCGGCGCGCCAGGCTTCGGCTTCACCTCTATTATCACATAAAAATCATAGCCTTAACTTGAATTTTTTCGCGACGGGGAAGGATGCCCTCAAAAACTCATGTCAAGAAAAAAAACATAAAAACATGCCCCTGACGACAATCTGTCATGGGGCAAATTTCAACTCTATCAATGAGGTTCGATTGCCTTGAAGACTCAAGGATTTAGTTAATATTTTATGAACGGAACATTATTTCGATCGGCTTGGGCAAACAATATGTTCTCAATATGTTCCAAAACGGCAACGATTTGCCAATGCCGATCAGCTGTGGTTAACTTCCCTCATCTCAACGGGGTGGAGCTCATGGAAGTCTGACTGAGCAGTCTAGATGTGATCATGAAACGTCATGTTTTGCTGTGACGCAACTGTTGAACATCGATCGACCCTCACCCCCCTAATAGTTAGGGTTGATGGTCTCTTAAGGCTGGGAGCTATGTTTAATCTTCGTTAGGCTTAACCGCGTTTGAGTTCGCTCATTGGTTGTGAGGCTGTCGCGAAATAATTGCGAGCTTCTCAATGAAATCCCGACACTGTAGCGCCAACAGACGCGTTGAATCGATTGAGATTTCGGGGTCGAGTTGGGCCTGTCGGTGACAAAACCTCGTTTCCCGTCGCAAGGCGGGTATGAAGGGGTGTCGCAGAAGAGGTGTCGCAAAACATGAAACATGAGCGGACATGAATGTGTATGTTTGGTCAGTCGTGTCGTACTGCGTAACAGTCGTGTCGTTTGAGACTTTGAGCTCACAAGCATTGTGATTGATTGTAATCAACACATGAACGGCACGTAAAAAATCATCTTCACAATTGTTTGGGGTGGATTGTTCGGGACTGGTGTCATTTCAAATCTTTCGTTTGAAAAGATTGAAAAGCTCACTCTTGTCTTGACCATTCATCCTTGTTGCAGAGTTGCAGACGGGAAAAGACTATTCTGTCTGAGAGGCTTGAGTTTGTTGTGTCACGATGAGATCGGTAAAAGTTAAGTAACGATGAACGATCGAATCACAGTCTGCCCCTCGGAACAGTTTTAGCTCATCGAGCAGTCCAGTTAGTTAACATGTAATCCAAGTTGTAACATTTCTGAGTTGTCAGCAGCGTGGCGTCATGACAGTTCCAGACGCGAGAGCGCACGAGGCCAATTTGCGCATCGAGCTCTGGGGAACGGGTCAGCCATGTCTTAATTTGCTGCGCTTGGAGCAATTAGAGGGAGTTTAAGAAACGTGGAAACAGGTTTCGGTTCACAGGAGACGGGTATGTCAACAACAGCGGGTGACAATTCGGGTGCCGCGGTCCCCCCAGCCGTGATGCTCAATATGACAGACGATCCCAAAAACAGCTCTGCTATAGGATTGTCGGATGACGCCCCTGTCTCAAAGGAAAACTGGCATCGTATTCGCGAATTGACGCGGCATGAGGTCGGTGACGACGTCTTTTCCAGTTGGTTCGAGCGGGTTGAATGTGAGGATCTGCGCGATGGGGTGATGTATGTTTCTGTCCCCACTAAATTTGTCAAAGCATGGCTTGAAAAACATTTTCTCTCGCGCTTTTTGAAATGCAGCCGGATTGTGTTTCCTGAGCTTACCGAAGTGCGTTTTTTCGTTCGCGGACCCAATGGTCAGCCGCCCGTGAATATGGCTCAGATGCCACAACCACAAGCGCACAACACGATTGAAAATCCCGAATCCGGTTTTCGTGCGGCAGGAACATCCCGGTCTTCACAGGGCAAGATTTTATCTTCACCGGGATGCGAAATATCCGGCGCTCCCTTGGAAAACCGGTTGACCTTCGACAATTTCGTGGTAGGTGCCCCAAACCGGCTTGCTTTCGCCGCGGCCAAACAAGTCGCCGGAACGGTTCGCACCCAGCAACTGGCCTATAACCCGCTTTACATCCACGCCGGTGTGGGACTGGGGAAAACCCATCTGCTGCACGCAATCTCCTGGGAAGTTCAG